>JBAVTY010000329.1:0-10489 GCA_049696495.1 Candidatus Nitrosopolaris sp. | reverse complement strand
CCATTTGTATGCCCACCATCTGGACCTATAGAATTCATTCTCAGCGACTCTAGCTGTTTGTTCATTATCCACTAGTACACGTCTAACAAGCAGAAGTCTTTCCCTTACATCACCATTCTGTTCAATTCTATAGGCATCATCTAATAATTTAGCCGAAGAAACCAATAGGTACAGATAACACTTCTAAGCTAAGCCTGTGTTGAACAAAATTATCAAATAATTGTATGAAATTATGTTAGCCGGTCTAGAACGTGAGCTCAAGAAGAACGTACTATGATAAGTTCCCTCAAGAAGAAAAAAATAATCTTGTTTTTCTTTTGCATATATATTCACATTACAAGGCATTTCCTTGCATGATACTCCGTCCTAATCACCTTATATTCAGACATATTTGATCAGGCTGAAAATACGCTTTATTCAAATTTCATGATAATTTTGTACATCTAATACTCGTGAATTACATATATAAAAGCACTAAAATGTAGTCGACTTGTATACTAATTTACTTCTCAGACCTCGCGGAAGGCGGGACAAATAGTCTTACAGGAGTTTGTCTATGCCTTAGCCTTCTGCGTGTCTTTCTCATAGAAGCCAAAATGAGAAAGAAAATAATTCGAATGAATTCTATTCTAATTTTCGCAGGTATGCATCAATTATAGACTTGCGTTTTGCAGTATTAACCAAGTAACCCAACATTCTTAAGTATGCAATAACTGGAGTCATCTAAAGAGATTTGTAAGTGTCTGTCGATACAGACACCACAATCGGATTTTGGACCCTCACTAAATTAATAACAATTTAGCATGGGCTATGTTGTTAGCCTGTGGTACATACAATTTGTCCATTGATGATACTGTATGGTCCGCCGCCACATGGGTTATCGAGAGGATAACCGGGGCCGTAGTAGTGGCCTAAGCCGGGGCCGTAGTAGTGGCCGAAACCATGGCCGAAACCATGGCCGAAACCATGGCCACCGAATGCAATTGCTTGTTGATTTCCAATCATGTGACCTGAAGCAAAAAATAATGCTACCGCTGCAATAGTCATACCGCTGAAAGAGACTATCTTTGGATTCATTAATCTTATATGACTCCAATATGTAGATATAGGTTTTGAACCATTAGTCTCTATCATAGTTTCTAAAAGTTTCAGGAAATTTAATCTGCAGCCTGTTTGTGATATTAATGTTAGTTAGTTCACAGTGACTACCAACTAACTGTATAGAATCTGTAGTACGATATATAGTACCAGTATTCATCTTTCTCAATTATCGAGAATTTCATTAACTGATGCCTTCTTCAGTCTACCCATCATTAATGTTTCTCTATCTCTACGTCTTTGCGACGATCCTCGCTTATCTGATGCCACCATTTTCTGTTTTTGGTTGGATTAGTACAGTCAAGAACCCTTTCCCTAGTACAGGCTTGTGGTGTAGGTCTAGCCTCTAACTCGCCAATGGTTTCTCCTAACCTTGTAGCACCGGTTAACCACTAGAACCACCCTCTTCCTACATGTACAGCCGTATTAACCATTAAATCCCATGATAGAGAATTGTTCTATCATAATCTCCGTCAATAACTAAATAGAATATTACCCGCCGACAGTGTGATGAAGACGACAACTTTGGTGGCTTCAATTGCCATTGCAGCAGTAATAACAGTGTTTGCAACAGGTCCATTGGTAGCAACCCATCAAGCACAAGCATTTGGCCGCTTCGGTCACTTTGGCTTCGGCTTCAATAGAGGTTTAGGATTCTTCCATAGAGGCTTTGGTTTCCCAGGCTTCTTCCCAGGATGGGGGTGGAGCGGCGGCTGCGGCTGTTAAAAAAAATGAAATAGCCGAAAAATCACTCCCCCTTTTTTATGGTTTTCTTTAACTTTCGTATAGTTATCATATTTATCAGACCGTAGATTATTCCAACTATGTTCCAATTCGTCTACATACTGCTAACGACAAAAGGGAATGTGGAGGTATAAATGAACTAACACCATCTGAAATGTTTCTACAAACATTCAATAGATCGTAAGATAGAAATAATACCAAGCAGAAAAGTGTCACCTATGTGGGTATTTGAAAGTGTCACCTATCTATGTAAGTACCACACCTAAGCAAAGTCTTCTAAACACAATGCAAAACGCATATAGAATAATATTGCTTCACCATTGGATTAAGTAAATCGTCAATCGAATCACATTATAAGTTTCCACACTTATGACAGGTTTGAATTTTCTTCAAAGCTTATGACCTGCTTTAATTCATGGTACATTCGTCGAATATACTTCGGCAGATAAATAATATAAAGGCCATACTAACGAAGAAGAAATGTTTCATACATCAATGAATTCAAAGACAACTCTCACATTTAGTACCTTGGTCGTTTCAGTAGCATCAGTGTTTGCTTCAGCTCCAATACTTGGAAACCAACCGGCATTGGTGGGGCTAATGCTGGTGGAAGCGGCCTGATCGGCGTAGGAGGAGGCGGAAGCGGCGCAGGCAGCTTAGGCGGTCACACAGGCTTCGTCGGTCGTGTCGGTCACTTTGGCCACTTCGGATACAGCGGATACAATGTGTGCAGCATCTATTACTACCACTACCATAACTACCACCACCATCACTATTACTACCGCCACCACTACTATTACTGCTGAAGGTAGAACAAAAGAACATCAAAAAACCCATTTCCTATTTTTTTGTGAATCCATATCTACAATGACAAGCAATTAATTAATTGAGTAATTGAGCTCAACCTTCCTACCACATGATGTATTAATGCATATTACCAGAAATTTAGGTCTAGTTTCTGTCACTTGTTTTATCATCTTTTTATTGTAACTTCTTAGCGTGATGCGTCAAACAGCATCGACTGTGTTGACCTTTAACTCTTCGAAGGATTGTCCTTGCCTCATTGCATGTGGTAATTCCAAACACCGGCCACTAAAACCATCTTCCTCTTGTGTATTTGGTCTACTTGTGTAAGCCCATCGATGCCATGGTCTTGTTCGTTAAGCCCATCGATGCCATGGTCTTGTTCGTTAATAACCCTGCTCCACCCCCTACTTTGAATGAATCTAGCATCCTTTGTATTATTGGCAGATAACTAGGGTATTTTGTCGCTTCGGCTTTGTATATGAGCAAATATGTATTACCACCAATTGTCGTCCAAGCTTCTAATGTTTTAAGATGGAATGTTTCTTCGTCATTGCTATAAACCAGTTTGTACGCCGGATTGCCTGCTAAGGTAATTTTTGCTTGGGGAACAAGATTCTTCACTATGTTTTGGTTTCCCACTTGTATCATTAAATATTCTCGCCACTGATCCGATGCATTTACTATGGGTGCTAGGAAATTAACGACAACCCTGTAGCCTGCTGTTGACATCTGCAATGGGGACTGGAAATATTGTATTTTTTCCCAGTCATAGGGATATTGAATTGATATACCGTCAGCTGGATCTTCGTAGAGTGCGAACTTCTGAGGCATTGAAGATGGCATCAGAGAAGCTGGAGTTTGTGTTCTAGCTAAAGCCGATGCATCATGATAATGAATAGATGATGTTAGACTGAGCTCGAGTGTCAATGCAAAACACAATGACAATAAGAGTTTAAGAATTCTTCTTCTCGGTTTTAATGTTCTGTACAAGATATAATGGAACCTTGCTGTCCCATAAGATTTTGTGAATATATATAATATATTGCTTAACTAAGTTGACTCACTTGTGTGTTTACAACTGCTGTGTTAGTAGTAGTAGGTTGGTTCGTTGCTCATGTTTGCATTTTCCGAATAAGCAGTGTCTATCTCTTTTTACATACTGGCTGAATACATGTGGTAACATCCAATTGTAAGCAAGTGATGTTTTTACACTATATGTTTCTGGCTAAAGCACATTGAACAAGCCGGCTAATGATCGCGATGCCTCGGTAATTGAAATCGCCGGTATTATCATGTCTATTGTTCCTCTTAAAAGTGAAAATCGATTACAAATTCTATCAGAAACAGATCTTCATTTTTGGAGAATATTGAGGCCTCCTATGGTGCATGATTCATTAGATTTTTAGTTTAATGCAAGTCGTCAGCTAGATCATTCGATTGAACATGTTATACAGAGCTGCCTTTAGGAAGATCTCTTTTACCATACACCTGAAAGCTTTACTGAATAAGGACGAATGGTTATTGCAAGTTAGATATACATATGATTGTCAGATAAAAAGCCGCTTAACACCTTCGATTATATACTGTACTGCAATGGCGGCTATGAAAACCGCAAATACTCGTGTAATTATCATCGAACCACGCTTTCCGAGTAATCGGTAAATAGAGTTTATGGAATGTAAGATCACGTAGGTGATGCCAATCACAATCGCTATAGACAATATTGTCACGATCAATCCAGCTGTTTGAAAAGAAATTATAACTGAGGTTATTGCGCCAGGTCCTGCTAGCAATGGAAATGCTAGTGGTACTACTCCTGACTCACCTGTAGTAAGATTACCACCACTCGTACCAAATCTCCATATTCCGTGAGTTAATAATTCAATCGCAACAATGAACAAGAGTATTCCACCAGCGATCATAAAGCTGAAAATAGTGATACCAAAAATATTGAGTATTTGCGTGCCTGCCACTGCAAACAAAACAAGCAATACACCAGATGTAATAATGGCTGTCTTCGAAACTGCTTTTCTTTCTTTTCTTCCCATCTTCTCTGTTAGAGCAATAAATAAAGGGACAGTTCCAATAGGATCGATTACGACAAAAAGAGCAATAGTGGATTTTAGTGTATCATAAGCTAAAGTATTCGGAATTGAAAATAACGTTTGCAATTTATGATAAAAGGCGTTGATAGAGTGAACTAGTGTTTGTGGAATATTTGAAAATATATTCTCGAATGTGTAGGTGTTAGCATAGGTATTAGTAATAATACCATTATCCTGGAACGTTTGAGCTTCTACCAATGTTTCGTTACTTTTACCAAGTGATAACATTATTGCAAGTAACAATGCTATTCCAAATATTGACACTCTCATGAACTTGATTCGCAATATAATAAAAAGGAAATGACGACATCCAACTTAACAGTTATTCATTTAAGGATCATATTAGCTACCTCAATTCCAAGGGCTTGCCAGAATCTAACCAATTGAAAGTAACCTGTTTAGATTAGAAGAAAAACAGCAATTGAAGAAAACAACCATACGCATCATGGAACTTCAGTAATCATCATAGCAGGTAATTCATGCAGATCCACAACCTAGAGTAGACATCTTTTTGGAATTTTACAGATCCTTCCATTTCTCGAGAAATATTACGGCTCCTTTTGAGTGACAATAGCGTCATACAGGCTACTGCTGTCCACCGAAAGAATTTGTAGACGTTGCTGACCAAATAATAAGTAGATGATAGACGATTAGAAGATCATGTCCCTCAATAATAATCAATCAGGTCACAAAAAGAATTTGTAATAATACTTATTCTACTATGAATTTGAGTTTATAGCAAACGTTGTGCTAGCGGCCACTGGTGGCACTCTGCTCGAATAGCTGCTGACTGATGTTCGAGCATCGTAAGTCCCTGGTTGTACTTGTTTTCCATCAATATCTTTTTGATTCCACTGAAATGTTTTTGATTCCTTTGGCTTTAGTTGAGATATTACTTGTAATCCAAGCAACCCAGCCTTTTCTTGAGTCTTGGTACCTTGTATTGTTAAACCTAAGACTGAATCAGGAAATTCTAATGTATACTTCCCATTGTTCTTTACAGTAATGACAACCGTCTCCCCCGGTTTGTATGTTTGCTTGCTACTACTAATTTGCAGCATTGGATTATTATCATGCTGTATCGTTACTGAAGTCGTTGTTTTGGCTCCAGCAGCAAAATCATTTTGTGCAAACGTCTGATATAGTGAGTAGTTAAAGATAACACTAATCGATAATACAAGAATCGGTAGAGTAATTATCAATACTCCCTTTAATCTAATATCTATTTCGATAGTCATTATAGTTTATTACAATAAAATATATTACTCTATTAAACGATTTCCCACAAATTTAAGGTATTATATAAGATAAATACATACATAATCTTTGTGATGTGACATTATTACCAATAGGAGTATCTAATTGCACATTTATTACATTCCTATCTCTAACTTTTTTTGGTTTTGGACTGTATTCCTTACAATTTGGAACAAGCTATCGATTGACATATCTTTTTCCTACTAAGGCTATTAGTCGTGCGAGTTTCAGGATGCGATCGACAATATTGACAATACTTCAGTGGTAAATGTCATTTCCGATTGGCAAAGCAGCAGACGTCTTCGTAATCTGTAAAGGGTGCGAAGGAAATATGAGTCAGAATACGTGTCCATCAGCCAATGGCTCTATGCAGGTCATCGTAAACCTGCCTCACTTCTTCTATTGATGTTCCATCATCTAGTGTACTTACATCACCTATTGTCGATGACCCGCTTGATATCGATTTCAGTAATCTACGCATTATTTTTCCACTTCTGGTTTTTGGAAGTTTACCGACAAAATAAATTTCCTCAGGTGTTGCAATGGGTCCTACTGCTTCTTTAATATGATTAACAAGTTCGTTTCTTAACTGTTGATCAGATTCTGATGCGAATTCTGTACGCAATACCAAAAATGCAATAATGGATTCCCCTTTTTTCTCATCTGGTCGACTGGTCACTGCTGCCTCCGCAATCGCGGGGTGTGAGACAAACGCACTTTCTAATTCAACTGTACCCAACCTGTGCCCCGCTATCTTAAGCACATCATCTGATCTGCCTAGCAACCAGAGATAGCCATCGGTATCATAAAGTGCATAGTCACCAGTGAAGTATACGTTGTTGTCGAATTTTCTCCAGTATGTATTCTGATATTTTTCATCGTCTTTCCAAAGTGTCATGAGCATTCCTGGCCAAGGTTTTCTGATTACCAAGTATCCTCTTCTATCCGGTGTTGCTGGTTTTCCGTTCTCATCCACAACTACGGCATCTATTCCAGGCAAGGAAAAGGTACCAGAACCTGGTTTCATGGGAACCATTTCAATGCCAGTACAGGAACTTATCATGACTCCACCTGTTTCAGTCTGCCACCATGTATCAACAATGGGACAATTCTCCTTTCCAATGGTTTTAAAATACCACATCCATACTTCCGGATTAATCGGCTCACCAACAGTACCCAATAGACGTAGGGACGACAAATCAAATGAATTAGGGATGCTATTTCCGAATTTAAGGTACATTCGAAGAGCAGTAGGGGTAGTATACAGAATCGTGGTCCCGTGCTTTTCAACTATATCCCAATATCTATCAGGTTTAGGATAATCGGGCGCTCCTTCATACATTATCTGGGTAGCACCATGCATCAGCGGGGCATAAACTATGTAGCTATGACCTGTTACCCATCCAATATCAGCAGTACAAAAGAAAATGTCTTTCGTCGTAAAATCAAAAACCCATTTAGCTGTTGTGTATAGATAGGTTAGATAGCCACCGGTACTGTGTACGACACCTTTAGGCTTACCTGTCGTACCAGAGGTGTAGAGAATATACAATGGGTGTGTACTTTCTACAATTTCTGGCTCGCAGTACGGTAGTGCATCTTCAATTATGTCGTGCCACCATACGTATATGGGACTCATCTTAATGTTATTTGAAGCTCTTTTCAAGACAACAACATGTTCGATTGAAGAAGAAAAAGGAATCGCGTCGTCTACAACTTTTTTTAATTCAATAAGTTTTCCCCTTCTAAAACCCCCATCCGCAGTTATTACCACCTTAGAATTTGAGTCATTTACTCTATCGGATAATGCCTGTCCACTGAAGCCAGAGAACACAACGGTATGTATAGCACCAATTCTTGCACATGCCAACATAGCGATGGGAAGTTCAGGCACCATGGGAAGATAAATTGTCACACGATCACCTTTCTTGACTCCGAGATTTTTTAGGGCATTGGCAAACTTGTTAACAGAACGATATAGTTGAGAATAGGTAAATGATCTGCTTTCCTTATTTTCAGCTTCCCAGATTATGGCAGCCTTGTTTTTTAAATCAGAGTCTACGTGTCTATCAAGACAGTTGACAGATGCATTTAAGATTCCACCAACGAACCATTTGTAGAATGGATGGTGGGTTGAGTCTAATACTTTGTCCCACTGTTTCAACCAAATTAGACTTTTTGCTTGCTCTCCCCAGAACTGCTCAGGGTTTTTCATAGCTTGACTTCTCATTTTATCAAGTTTTTTTCCTTGTAAGCTTACTTTCACTTTTTCACTCTGTTCATATATCCTAGAGAGATTGATAAAATTTTGATTAGTCATCTCTGATAAATATGAGAAAAGAATTTTTAAAGTGTTTGTATGCAAATGCTTGTACGTAAAACAATTTCCTGACCGTTGCGTTATAGTATAGCATTTATATAGAAGTGGATTTTTAGTAGTAACCAAGGCTACAAAATGTAATACTAAGCCGGAATCTTGTTACTACAAAATGTGTCAATATATTAAAATAAACAAATCCAGTGTATTTTAATTGTGAAATACAGAAGCAGAACAGAAATAGTAGCAATGATCCTAGAGGCAGCAAACGGCGGGGCTACAAAGACAAAAATCATGTATAAGGCCTTTCTTAGCTATGCACAGCTACGGGAATATCTTTCGGTACTCATTGAAAACACTTTGTTGGAGTACTTGGAGGGTTCTCAGACATACAAAACAACTGAGAAGGGATTGAACTTCCTAAAGATGCACAACGAGATAGGCGAACTTTTGCAGACTTCAACAAACCAAGGAAAGTAGGATAAATAATACCTTTTTCCTTAGTTATATTTTTATTTTTCCCCTTCCTTTTCTTTATTTGTCTTGTGTCGAAAAATTTATTCGTTTTGAATAACCTGGTTCAGCCAGCTTGAGTCTGAGTCTGATTCACGTTTAGTAGTTTTCGTTATTATTTTATCCTCAGTGGAATTTTCAGGTCGGTCAACACTATTTTCACTAGTATCTGCATTTACGAGTTGGGGCGTCAACTCTAACTGCTGTCGGGATGATTCTCCGGTAATTGCTTTTGTATTTGATGTGGATGTAGTGAGAGGCAGACTTGGTGTCAGAGCTATATTTTCTAAGGTTTGTTGTGCAAGCCTCATTTTAACATTGTTGATTTCAGACTTTTCGATATTGATGTGCTCTATTAGTTCATTCGTGTGCGTACTAATTTGTTGATATGCCTCCTCTGTTATCTCGTTGCTTCTAAACTGTAATTTTGCATCAAACAGTACTGTTTTGATGCTCTTGTTCTCCGTATCTAATTCATTCAATCTTGCTTGTAATTTCTCATTAACAGATTTTTCATTCTCACCAAGATCATGGAGCCTCTTTTCATATTTTAGATAAACCAATTCAGCATCATCCTTCATCAAATCATTTTCTGCAACGATTTCTTGCAATCCCTTTATTCGTTGTAGAGTAAGGTTTTTCTGCCTCAATAGCTTCTGAGCGTCCAATCTCCACCTAGGAATGAAGATTACATAATCTCCTTGAACCAATAGCTGTTCATAAGGTAGTTGTTTTAAACCCGCAGAACCGCAATCTACTCCAACAGATTCAATTGAACCATCAGTATCTGTTATTATACCAACCACTTTTCCCATGAATGTGCCATACATATCCTTGACTTGCTTACCCACGAATTCGAGCTTGAGTTCGCTCATGCAAATGAATTTGTAAATACATATAATGGTGACGGTGTCAAAATTGTTGTATCATTTAGTAAGACCAATTTGCCAGATAAAGAGGATTTTATGCCATCACAATACGCGATTTATTTGATCCCACTGAGAGGAATAAAGGAGAAAATAGACCATACCTGCCAAGACCGATAGCAGTCTGGACAAGCATCTATTCAGATCGCCGTGGCATGGTCAAAAAACAACAGAACACCATATCGCATGAGACATCATCGATGGCAAGAACCAGAAGAATGTCCTAAGAAATTGAGACGCAAGTAGTAGGGAAGTTTAGGGTCAGCTATATATGGCATATATTTTATGTTGATTATGAGTAAATATAAGAGGATGGAAGAGCAACATATTACTTGGATTAAAACAAGGATATCAAATCTTTGGGTTAAATCGATGGTTTACTTATGTCGACGATAAAATCCCATTATTCACCAGTTTTACGCATTGCATGGTTTTACAAGGCATATAGACCCATTAAATACCAACGTATATATAGTGTATTTTAATGCTATGATAGATGATATAAAATGGTAGACAATAAAGCTAAAGACGACATAGCTGCTACAACAAGGTCAATTGAATTAGGTAATTTATACGATAGAGTAAAACAAAACTACATTAGAATAGTAGACGAGTTTACAAAAGCTCAACCACAATATACGCAATCGGTCTCTAATCTACAGCTTGACTACGTAGCCGCAGCAAAGAATACTATCCAGAATATCGTTTCAGCTCAAAAGATG
>JBAVTY010000328.1:0-2606 GCA_049696495.1 Candidatus Nitrosopolaris sp. | reverse complement strand
CCCGATATTCATCACCTACCCGAACGCCTTGGATCATTTACTATCATAGTACTTGGTATTTCCATACTCGCAGTTGTAGATGGCATATCAAGTCATGAATGGACTGCGCAATCTATTACTGATGCAGCACTAGGACTGGCAATAGCTTTCAGTCTATGGTGGATATACTTTGACACCGTGGATGGATCTGAGATAAAGGCGTTACGTAGTGAAAGACGAGTTGGAATATATCTTAGCTGGCTTTACATACATTTTCCTCTACTAATTGGATTTACTGCTTTAGGAGTAAGTATTGAGCATGTTGTGCTGGATAATCAGAATCTAGCGATGCCTTTTGCAGAGAAATGGTTGTTGTGTGTTTCGGTTTCAATGTGCCTGTTTGCACTAGGTGTTATGCATATCACATCTGAAAGGACAAACCAAGTTAGAAATAATTCTTTAAGAAAAGAATTTCCAATGGCGTTATATGGTATAATAGCTGCTGTTGTCGTTATCATAGTTGCTATACCAAACGAAGGACTCTTGCCTGTATTTCTAATGTCTGTTATGGCTATAGCCTGTGGTGGTCAAGTTGCTCTAGATGTAAGACGTCATCCACATCATCGACTATTCAAAATGTAATTAGACTAGCTTTTGAAAGGATATTTCAGTGTCAGACTCATGAAGGGCATTGCTTGCGGGCATATTTGCTTCTTTTTCCCTCAATTCTACGAGCATCTGCAAGATGTCCTATTGCTGTGGTTGTTATTGATTTCTCCGCAGTTCATCATTGTAACAAGTATCTGCTCAACTTGTTCAAGGCCATCATTTTTTCGTACCAACTTGCCAATTGAGATCACATCGCGAATATCTCCTCTCTGGTCCCATACTGCTTTTCCTATGACAGGGGCAATTTTCAACTTGGGCAATACTCTGACCGATACTTCTAGATATTGCTCTTCAGTATATGGCGGCAGATGCAGCCGTCGAAACCGGGATTGCAAGGGTTTTGATAATCTTGTGATTTCATTGCATGCTGCAAACACTTTCGCACCCTTGATTTTGAAATCATATTGTTTACGCATCTGGTCTACTTTAATGTGTCCACTTTCCATGAAATTGAGCAACTTCTCTTGAAACTGTTTGGACATCTTATCTAGTTCGTCTATGCAAATAATCTTTGGCCTCTTCTCTTCTAGGACGTCTAGTATTCGATTTGTTGTGTTGCTCCCATCAAAGTATACTCCCTTTTTGAATTCTAAAATTCCTGAGAAAAAGTGTCTTTGCACTAGCAAGGCCCAATGAATAGCAAGTTGTAATTGTCTTCAGCGTCTAACGCGCGTCTTACTATATCCTTTATGTCATCGTATCCGTGTATGTTATTGAATTCAATTTCTTTACGAAATAAATCGCGCGGCTTTAGGTATCCGATGCCTCTTTTTTGCTGCTCCTGTTCCTTAGACTTCATAGTCCGCATATCACGCCATGGCAGAACCATTATATCTGCTCGTACTACCACTTTACCCCGTGCCGACTATAGCCAAATCCATTGAATCACTAGTGCGAATCAGTTTAGCTAATGCTTCAACGATTGCAGAAAAAGCTGTAGGTATCGAAATTACTGCGATTGTTAAGTTATTTTGTATTATAAACATTAAATTGATAATAATTAATTTGCTTACTAAAAAGGCTTCTTTTACAAAAGCATTCCCTGTTATGGTATATCAGAGTTACAACTCACTTGAAATTCAAAGGTTTGGATTAGGCAAGGATAGACGCTATCACGTAACACCCGCCTAGAACCAAACGTTCTCCCCTATTTTTTGGTGAGATAATTTACAAAGTGGTTGATAAAGCTTTAATCAACTGCATTCGCGCGACTAGTATCAATTTATTCATCTACGAATCTGGTCCCAATGATGTGGAAACAGAAGATGCTTTGTTCATGGAAATTCAGATACTTAACTTACCACTGACAATGTGCTATTGAAATTCCCAAGGTTGAAAGTTAGAACCATCTAAATCAGGTTTATTGGATGGAATGTTATTACTGGTAACTAGTATATCCTCTTCAATAAAGTAATATCTCGCGGTAGTAGGAGTAAATAATAGTCCTATGCCATATTCATTTATCCTTTGCTCAATACGCCTTCACGCGGAATAAAGCCTTACTAACGACTTATTATAAGATTAGATATGCCCTTAAGAGATCTTGAGAATGCAGAAGTTACTTGTTTGGTCGATAATAACGTGGATGTACTGTTACCGAATACCCAATTGGCGCATCGCCCATCTCTGGCTCAAAAATGGTTTGAACAACCCCTATTAGCAGAGCATGGCTTTTCTGTAATTCTGAAATTAGAGATAAATGGAACAGAACATCGGGGAAAACCTGGTGTCTCCTACAACTTTTATTTGGCTCTCCGTTTCGATTGCAAGGTCTATCGCATCTTCTATACCTTTTTCCGGAGTGATTCTGTTTAATGAAAGAAGGTGCTTTGTTGCATGATTAATTATGTTATACGTGGTACTAATTTGACCACTCGGCATTTAGCTTGCTAGTAATGATTATTCTGGTATGGTTGACTGGCCTTCGTATAATGAATCTCTAGTCCGACGTGGTCAAG
>JBAVTY010000327.1:0-1874 GCA_049696495.1 Candidatus Nitrosopolaris sp. | reverse complement strand
GCTAGGTTTCACCATGTAATGAAAAAGGAATTCTTATTCTTGTTTTCTCAGAAATTGACAAGTACAGTAATATCGACCATATTTGTTAGGTATGGGGCACTACCATGCATATATACCAGAAGCTGTTATATCTTTTATGTCAGAGATAGGATTTCAACAATCACCTGTACTAAAACCAGGTACTACTGCTCCTGACTTTACTCTTCATAGCACACCAGACCAATCGGTATCATTAAGCCAGTTTCGCGGCAAACCAACAATTCTTGCTTTTTATCCTGCAGACTTTTCACCTGTCTGTGGAGATCAAATGACACTATACAATCAAGTGTTGCCTGAATTCCAGCGTTTTAATGCTGAACTTTTAGGAATATCTGTCGATGGTGTTTGGTGTCATCTAGCTTTTTCTAAGGATAGAAATCTTCACTTTTCACTACTTTCAGATTATGAACCTAAAGGCTCAGTAGCCAAAAAGTATGGTGTATACCGTAATCAGGATGGTATGAATGAACGAGCTTTGTTTGTAATTGACAGTGATGGAATCATTTGTTGGAGCTATGTCTCACCAATCGGAGTCAATCCGGGCGCTGAAGGTATTCTAAAAGCCTTAGAATCTTTGAACCAAGAAAACAATAAGGTTAAGAAGTGAAAAATATAAATGGAAGCAGAAATTGCAAAACTGACTATACCTCCCAGCAGCGATCGCGATCATATTCAAGGCCCACCTTCTGCACCTGTGACATTACTAGAATATGGCGATTATGAATGTCCATATTGTGGACAAGCATATCCAATAATCAAAGAAGTTCAAAAGCATCTTGGTAATAAATTACGCTTTGTGTTTCGCAATTTTCCAGTTACTGAAATTCATCCACATGCACAGCACGCAGCTGAAGCGGCCGAAGCTGCAGCAGTACAGAGTAAGTTTTGGGAGATGCACGATTATCTCCATGAACATCAGCAGGCACTCGATGATAGGCATTTAGAGAAATATGCCGATAAATTAGGGTTGAATTTAGCCAAGTTCAACAATGAAATGTCGTCACATTTTCATGCAGGTCGCGTTCGTGAAGACTTTTTAAGTGGTGTACGTAGTGGGGTGAACGGTACACCAACCTTCTATATCAATGCGATACGTTACAATGACTCGTGGGATTTAGAGACTCTCTCAAAAACCCTCAGATCTGCAATCAAGAAGACCTGATTACAAATCATCATCAGGCATTATCGTATATTTGATGGATTAGTAAATGACCTTACCACATGATGATATCAATAATAAGAATACTATGGCAGTAAATCACCGCCACTGCCAGGGGCTGTTGTACAAATGACGGGTTTCTTTTGACGGAATGCTACCTAATACGTGCCATCCATTAGGCCCATATTCATGCAGTTGATATGCAAATGATATTCTTGCTCGCATCCTTTATTGTTTTATTCCGGTCTAGAGGTTTAGACGACTGTCAAACATATCTTGATTCCATTCATATGTTCATGATTAAAAGAGCCCCTAATCATATTCTGAATAAACGATGATGTGGATGACGTATTATATCTAGAGCAACCTGGCCACCACAAGCTATAGCCATAACAGACATTAGAAATACAGGCAAGAATCCTTCGTTTGGTATAGCAACTATGATAACGACAACAGCAGCTATTATACCATATAAGGCCATCGGAAATTCCTTTCTTAAAGAATTATTTCTAACTTGGTTTGTCCTTTCAGATGTGATATGCATAACACCTAGTGCAAACAGGCACATTGAAACCGAAACACACAACAACCATTTCTCTGTAAAAGGCATCGCTAGATTCTGATTATCCAGCACAACATGTTCAATACTTACTCCTAAAGCAGTAAATCCAATTAG
>JBAVTY010000326.1:0-2156 GCA_049696495.1 Candidatus Nitrosopolaris sp. | reverse complement strand
AAGTTCATCTAATCAATTTCAGATATCATTTACAACAGTAGAATCGAGCTTCAAGACGCATTCTATACTCCCAATGAAATCGTGCTAGTCTTAAACGATATAGACGCAGCGAGGGCTTATGAACTGTTAAGAGCAAAAATTAAAATGAGATAGGTCGTGGTGCACTTGAGTTAGAACAAAGAGGCCTCTGTTTTAGTTGTTTGCATAGTTGTTGACGGTAAGTCTGGGAACTTATCCTTCATACTTTCTTCTACTATTACGCTGGCTTCTTCAATGATTTTCATTGTATCTTCGTTTAGTCCTGAATTACTTGGGGCTATGTCGGTGATTGGAATATGTCCAGATTCATTCATTATATTACCCAATAGATCTGATATCTCACCTAGTGATTGGTCTGCTTTTGGCATCATCGATGACAATCTTCCTTGAATTCCTTTTATCTCAGACATTGCCGGACTAAGCGTAACAACAACGTTGCCTAACTCAGTAATAGTATTTAATCTCAGCTGAATTTGTTCGAGAGCCAACTTCGCGGATATAGCCATCTGTTTCATTTTCCTGACTTGAGACAATTCACTGGACAATACCTTTGCGTAATGAGAATCATGGTTTTGTAATGAATGAACAATTCGCTTAAAGATGAGTTGATCTTTTTCCTGCATCTTTATTGAGATACCATCAAGTTTTGAGATCTGAAGATGCAACCTGTTCTGCGCTTCTTCTATTCGAGGTTTAAGGGGAGCCTGCGGCTTTAGCCCCTCAAGAAGTCTATCTCCTACGTTTTCGGTGTGAGATTTTATCCATTTATTTCCAAATGACATATGTAAACTGGTACCCCGCAATTATCATAGGATTAGTCTAAAAAGCCCCAAGTGTCCAAATTATATGTCACCGCAGTGACTAAGCTAAAGGCTACATAGAACATGATTTCTATGGCAGTACTTTGGTATAGAGGCAGTTTCATTGGAGTATAAGGTCAATAGGTTCCTATTGGCATAGATACTCCTAATGACAAGCTGCTATTGGATTTAGAAACAACTAAAATATCTGTCGTATTGTATGAACTAATTATCTCTGTTGGTTATTATTCCTATACTCCAAAAACACGAACACAAGCGTTTCATTTACAGATATTCGTTTGAACTCACGGTAGCCAAGTTGTTGAGTAAGGGGTAAATTGACTGCATATTTTTATTATTGTCGAGCATTAGATGAAGTGTGTTCTACGATTTCAAACCTGTCTATTCCTTCAAGTAATGCGAGTTGAATATTATCGTCCCACTGTATCCAGACTTGTCTTATCTTTTGTTCATCCATTAAACTGAAAGTCGTAATATTCCACACAGAACCAAGATCGCCAGGTTTCAATAACGTAAATTTATTGTCTGAGTGAATCAATCTTACTCTATCACCTATTTTGATCTCTTCTCGACTCATCTTTGCTTCCTTGCCTTTCTATATTTATCGCATAACTTGCTATTTTCGTATTCTGGATTCTTTGAAAATGCTTTAACCAACTGCAATTTACAAGCGCATGGATATTCTATAAATGTCATGTGCCTGGGTCTAGTAAATCAAGTGTCATAGCAAATGTCATTTTAGCACCATGTTCCAAATTGCTTGTCAAGGTACTTCGATACCTGGTCCATAAATGCGGATAAGCTCACAGGATTAACAGATGGCTATACAGGGGCCGACATTGCAGCAATAGTAAACGCTGCAGCAATGACTGCCATCAAGGATCAAATTTCATGTGAACGAAGCCTTCACTACTTCAGAGAACGAAGCCTCCACATATTTGGAACTTCATTTCAACGGGGATTTGTAATCGTTTGAAATGGGATATCAGCGAATGTCCTTTACCCTTGAATCGCTTAAACCACATTCTTTGCATTTGTAAATTGTTGTATTTTCCAATTCTTTGTCTGGTAACATGTCTGCTCCACAACAGGCGCATTTCATTGTATATACCAACTTGGAATTTGTGGAATAAAAAAGCAACAATGGTATTTTCGATATATAGAACATACCATTGCAACAACTACCTGTAAAATATGTGAATATTTTGATAACGAACACCACTTCTGAATATTACGGTTTATTTCAACGTGCACAACACTAACAGAAGGTGGAAGCTATTTCACTAAAGTGTCCCT
>JBAVTY010000325.1:0-10050 GCA_049696495.1 Candidatus Nitrosopolaris sp. | reverse complement strand
GTGATAGCCGAGACTATTGCCAATACCCTATCAGCAAGGAATATAGTTGTCGAGACAGTATTTATAACTGACTTTTCATTCTCGCCGGAATTTGCAAAGCAGATAGAATCAAAAGTAGTAGCGTACCAAAAATATTTGACAGAGCAAAATAATCTATTAGCGATCAAAGTAATCGCAAACCAAACGGTTGTACAAGCTCAAGCAACAGCAAGATCAAATGTAGCCAAGGCCAACGGTGAATCTCAGGCAATACGGATCATTACTTCACAACTAAAACAAAGTCCAGAGTATCTTCAATGGCTGTCAATTAACAGGTGGAATGGTCAAATGCCATATGCTCTTGGTAGTAGCGCATTTCCTTTTTTCCAACTACCCAGAGCAACAGTGCAACAAAACCAAACCAAATGATATTCTCACTAAAACTAATTAAATTGACAAAAATGATTCAAACTTGAGCTTTACCCATCCCAAGTAGTATACCAAGGAGCAGTGAGCCCAATTCATAGAAATAAAAGTGAAGTTGGCTAATGGGTATTTAAAGCGGCATTAAATTCGGAGTACTATATTATATGGTGCTACTATATATTAACGAGTTTATTCCTGATATCGTGACAACAGGTGATTGATTCTAGACGCTAACTATGTGGTATATTGCAAAATATATAGTGGTATGTTTACTACACTGCTGTGTCAAATGAGATTGGATTCGAATCTCTCTGATGAGCGAAATTATTTATCTAAATAGAGCCGTAACGTAACCTCAACTATATAGTATATTGTACCATATATAGTGGTATATGATTAATTATCATAATATGTTTATTAAAGCAAACATCAAGATCCTTGTTGAGTCATCCATCTGAAAACGAAGTACGTAAGATACAATTTACAGGTAGATCTACATACATATTGTCTTTGCCTAAAAAATGGATGAATGACATGCATCTTAAACCCGGTGATCCCGTAACAATTGTTCGTGAAGCCAATAATTCCTTGTCTATACTTCCTAATGCAGTAAGGAGTCCTAATTCAAATAACGAAGTAATAACACTAATCCTACACGATGAAAGTGGCAATTCTTTAAAACGTAAGGTTGTATCGATGTATTTGGCAGGATACAATATTATGCACTTAAAATCAAAGACTGGAAGGATAAATCCTCCTCAACGTGATGCGGTCAGAGAGGTGGTACGAAGAAACTTGGTGGGAACAGAAATAATTGCTGATGCATCAGATTTAATTACGATCCAGGTATTGCTCAATTTACCAGAACTTCCAGTCAATACTGCTGTCCGTAGAATGTTTTTGATTTCAACCGCTATGCATAATGATGCAATGGCTTCTCTGGCTGAACAAAATCATGATCTAGCGAGAACAATATTAAAATCAGATGATGAAGTCGATAGATTTAGTCTGTACATACTGCGAAACCTCGTAATGGCAACAAAGAACGAGAGGATGCTCCAAGAAATGGGATTACGGGGCCCATCTGACAGTTTGAGTTATCGTGTTGCAGTACGAAGTATCGAACGTGTGGCTGACCATGCTGCCAGTATTGCAGGTAAATGCCTCAAGATTACAGGAAAAATTTCAAAGGAAGTTATTCAAGAATTAGATAAGATGAGTAGAATATCACTAGCACTACTCAATGACTCAGTCGAAGCTTTTCTACGAAGAGACTATTATTTGGCTGATAGCATTGTCGATAAAACAGAAGGCATACGTTCGTTGGAGAATGAGATAATTTTATTTCTTGACAAAGAAAAGACCTCTTTCTCAACTCAACACGAATCTACAAATGTTTATATCAAGCTGATTTTAGAGGACATACGAAGAACTGCGGAACATGCAAGTGATATAGCGGAAGCAGCTATGAATGAAACGGTGAGTGAAGTAATCGAAAAAATTCCCAGGGTTGGAACGATTTTACATAACTTAGCAAATGCGCACAAATAAATTATTAATAGCCCTTTAATCGAGTTAGAGATATGATTCCGTGCAGTAGCCTTTGGCATAATATTTAGATAGAATACAACAATAAATAGTTGTGACGAATTAGATTGTTATTTTACGGTAGGAATGAACACAGTACTTTTCTGCGGTATAGAAGTAGAGGCAGATGAGACTGAAAGCTTTGAAGGCGAACCGGACATACCAGAGTCGAATCCTATAACACGCATTCTATCAACGAGGTCCATAGCAATAGCTGTACTGGATAGTTGGTGTGAAGCTGGCAAGGATGTGCCGTTATTGATATGAAGTAAAGGTGTAGCCATTACAAAAGGCTCTTGATTATTTGGTAGTTGGGGTTTTTGAATAGGATTGACACCTTGTTCGAAGGGTTTTTGAATAGGATTGACACCTTGTTCGATGGTACTATTCGTATTAGGACTCGGTATGCCAACCTTATTGTAAGTGGACATCATATTGTTATTGTTATTGTTATTGTAAGTGTGGCCAGAGCTCGGTATGTAAACTCTGCTGTTTTCATAACTCAAACTATTAGCGCTCGGTATGTAAACTCTGCTCTGCAGCGCAAGATGAGGTGGGTTTTGTTTTGAAAAGATCAGTGGAGAATTAAGATTATTGTATGTTTTTGGTAATAAGGTTGTTATTACTGGTCGTGAATTCGCGTTGCTAGGATTATTGTTAATATTATGTAGGTCTGATGAAACAGTGTTGTCATTATTGGAGCTAATGTTTCGAATAGGGAGTACTGTGAAAGTTTTTGACACAGAATTATTTTCGTAACCAGGCGCTGATGCCTCCATAACCACCTTATACTTGCCAATTGTGTTGTCTCTGCTAATTTGCCATGAATATGAAACCTTTCCCTTCCCATCTGTAGTACCTTCTAACTTATTAGATATTCCAGACGGATTTGTAATCTTCCCCAATATTGCAGCTCCAGCAATAGCATGAGTACTGTTACTGTCAGTAACGCCAAGTGTCAGATTTTCCTTATTTCCAACATGAATAGGGCCTTTTGCCAGGTGCATCGAAACCGATAATGACTTGGTGTTATTATTACTATGATTACTACCAAAACTTGTTTTCTCAGGCTTGCCTACAGTTGATGTGTTGGATTGTTGCTTTGCAGATTCAGTTGAACCATTGTTATTCAGGTTAATATCACCTGTCTTGCTTGTCGCTGACAAGGTCAGTCCTAATGAAGATTTTGAGTTCGTATCTTTCGAATGAGCTATATCAGCATTTGTGGTAAGGTCTGAGTGTTTATCAGCTCGAGGGGTGGATAAGGATAGGATGCCTGCGGTAGAAAGTAGTGTGACCGGTTGAGAATTGGTATGGGGAGAACCCAATATCTTTATATGGTCATTCGATATTGGTATATTCTTTTTTTCTATACTAGTTTGTTTTTTATTATTAAGATTATTATTACTCATATTACTATTACTTTTTTTAAGTGATTGTGCTGTGCCCGTAACATTTATGCCATAATACTGTGTTAGCGAAGTGTTACTAGTTTTAGCATTATTGTCCTGGCATGCGAGCTTTGAAGTTATCTTGTTAGTCCCAGTCTTGATTGTAGTGTAGGATGGAACAAGATTATAGATCCATGTTGAATAGTCTTTTATGTTATTATGACCACCAGTAGGAAGTGCTTTCTGATATGGTTTTATGTCATTTACGATGATATACACATTACAAGTAAGCGAACCATTATGAGCTGTAATTCCGCTAATTTTCAGATCATTGTCAGGGAGGGAGATCTGTTGGCCCTTTACAGGAGATGTAATTTTAATCCCAATACTTTTTGTTGATTGCTGAGCCGCTGCAAAATTCACAATAATCGTTGAAAGAATGACGAACACAATAATTGTCGATATGGATTTAATGATCAACAATAGTTAACATCTCCAAACACAATAGTACGATCCTCATAATCACTGCCTTGGCTGGGATTATTGTTTGAAAGTACATTATTGATAGATTTTTTACTTGAGAAAGATTCATTTCGTATCTGACATTAAAGATAGCCAACAACGAAATAATTGTCGGATAAACCATTACAACTTCACCACTCACTCTACATATTATATGAACTTCGTCTAAGCTCCTAATAAGAAAAATTCATTCGATTCTCCTGCTGATCTCTTACGATGGCATTATAGGGTATAATTCAATTTAGTTAGATTTAGTTTAGAACGCATTTATCTAATTTTATGATTAGAATACGTTGAGTCTTTTTTGTATTTGCAGCTGATATCCCAATAGTTTCTAAAGCTGTACCACATAGGCATGAGTCTTTTGGATTCCAAAAATTCATATCATTTAGTTGACCTATTACTAGAATCTACTATAGTATAGTTAGTACTATGGAACTAAACGATTCAGATTAGACATAACAAATAATCTATTACGAAGTATAACTTATCGAATTATGTTAAACAGTATTGAAATCCTGTACTCGCGGTTCAGTTACAAGTCCGGATTCATTAAACTGACTTTATTTAAGGCCACCTTTAACACATAATGAAAAAATTAGTCCAAAATAATAAAGTCCGTCTAATTCTGACGCACCGCAGTAGAACGGAAATCGAGAGCAACAACTATTGCAGTGCTTGTTTTATTCTTTTTTCATTTCTACATTTCTACATAATAGCCTCCCAAGATCCATCAATTGACCGCCTTGTTATCATTTGGCTAACTTTTTGCATGTGAGCCAGAGCAATACCCACATGTCTAGCACTTGTGAAAGCTTAATACATCTTGGCATAAGGCAAGATTTGCAAGTACCGCCGTGCAGGAGTCCATAAAAGAGCAGCGCGGCCTGTTTTCCAAGCAATTTCCTAGTTGAAATGTCGTTTGGTGGTAATCGTTCAGATGAAGGAGTAGGGATAAAAAGCTACAAGGAAATTAATTTCTTGTTTTGCATAGACGATGTGCACGTTACTCAATCCCGTCATTATTCGCAGTGTTAATCACAGTGTAGGTAAAATACCCGCAACCAAAACCAAAAGTAAAATATAAAAATTTAGAATATGAGGGTGAATTTATATGTGAATGTCTTTTTTCAATATTCTAATGGAAAAAGTTGTCCTTGATAGAGACATTAGATATATTGATAATAATGGGAACCTATTACGAAGCAGGGCGGAGTTCTCCATCTCAAAACTGTTGTCGTTTCTAGGAGTATCCTATGAGTATGATACTAAGTTGTACTTTAGAGATAGTACCAGCACAAAGATCGATTTCAAAACAGGTAACAGTTACATCGAAATAATTGATTCAAAAGCTGACTTGGATAAATTCATGCTGATAAAAAAGGAATTGCCTGATGTAAATCTCATTGCCCTTGGACACTCAAAGTACGGAGCGAAGGTGGATGAGTTAAACTCGTTATTTTTCTATGATTCTAACCATAGCCACCACACTGGATCTATATTTATAGAAGATCCTTCACTTGCATTCGACTATGCACATATTCTCCCAACGGTCGAGAAATGTTCTGTCCTACATGGACATACTTCCACCGTTATGGTGGAGATTATTGGCCAGATGACCAATAACCTTGTGATCGACTTTAGTGACGCCAAGACCATAATTAAAGAAACACTAAAAGTTATCGACCACAAATTCTTCATTAATAAAAAATACTTACAAAAGGAAGACGATGATTATTATTTTATTTCTTTTGATGGGCCGCATGGATATTTCAATCTACAATTGCCAAAACTCACAACATTTCTATTGTCAGGTGAAGCAACGGTAGAAACTCTTTCATTGGAAATAATAAAGTTGCTAGCCACAAAAATGCCTCCGAATATAGAAGCATTGGGCATATATATCTACGAAGGAGTCAATAAGGGCGCCCACATGATCGCTGAAATAAAAAACGATTAGATAATGAGAGAATCCAAGGCACTGGTGATGCTCTCAGGCGGTCTAGACTCTGCTACCTGTCTTTATTGGACAAAAGAAAAATTTCCAGATGTTTCAGCCATTACTTTTAATTGCTATGGCAGAATTCAAAAAGAAAAAAAAGCTGCAGTTCTATTGGCGAAGAGAGCATGTATTTCAAGTTTATTGAAGATCGATATTCCGTTTATTAGAGAATACTCAGATTTTCAGATGGCAATTAAGACAAACAACTGTCCTCAATCTGATAGCAGATGGTCATCATATGTCCCTGCGAGAAATCTGATCTTTTATTCCATCGCTGCACACTATGCCGAATTTCTGAATATTAAATGGATTGTCGGAGGTCACAACAGCCAAGATGGCTCTTTTTTTAAAGACGCCACGCAGAACTACATCGAAAAAATAAATTTGCTGTTCAAGCAGGGCTGTTCGTTTTACAATCAAGATCCCTGTGTGATAATGACTCCGTTAAACAAGATGGATAGAAAAGATATAATCAACCTAGCAATCGATCTGAAAGTACCGCTTGAATTAACGTGGAGTTGTCATACTAAAGCCAGAAGGCATTGTGGAGAATGTTACGCATGCATACAACGACTTGAAGCTTTCAGATCAATGGGAATAAAAGACCCTGTCTTCACTACGAAGTCTTAAGATATTACCACTCTTCCAGGTGCCATTATAGCAATTCTATCGCCACATGGAATGGAAAGTACTTTTAGATGACCAGTAGAATCTGTTTTATAATGTCATTTCCTTAATGACGAATTGATTATTACGACGTGTAATCTATCGTATAACTTGCCGGCAACTTTATGCAGAAATACTACTGTTAGAATTGAAGGTGGTACTAGTGCAAGCACCATCAAATTTCCTGCTTGTTCTGTGGATGCTTTTGAAGTTAAAATGACCATTGTAAAGAAAATAGAACAAGAAAGTGTGAACAGGAAAAAAATTATTATTATTGTGATTAGAAATACATGCAACAGCAATAATCTATCGACCATTGTTATTGAATATTCAAACTATACTAACATTAATAACCGTATGGAAAGACCAACCGTGTAACTATTAGATGAAAGTGTGAAATGGTACCCAGAATTGAAGCCAAGTTATGGAATCCTGCATTGGAGAAGAGCATTCTGCAAAAATGGGACACTAATGGGATCTACAAGTTTTCTATAGACGAATCGAGAAAAGCCTTTGTCATTGATACTCCTCCTCCCTATCCATCTGGAAGACCTTGGCATATCGGAGCCGCTGCTCACTATTCGCAAATAGATATGATCGCAAGAACTTCCAGAATGATGGGGTATAATGTGTTATTCCCAATAGGGATAGATAGAAACGGTTTGCCAGTTGAGATTTACACAGAAAAAAAATATAAAATCGTGATGCGGAAGACAGATCGAGAAAAGTTTCTTGAACTCTGTGCTCATGCCCTCGACGATCTAGAGGATGAAATGATTCAAATCATGAAAACTCTGGGCATTAGTGGCAACTTTGAAGAGTATTATCGTACGGATTCTGAGAAATTTCGAGCTTTAACACAGAGTACTTTCATTTATCTATGGAAACAGAATCTTGTATATCGTGCAAATAGACCTAATAATTATTGCTCTCAGTGTGCAACAACTATTGCAGACGCAGAAATCGTCTACGATACCATTCCAACAAAGCTAATTTACATAAAATTTAGTGTAAAGGAAACTGGGGACAATATTATCATTGCTTCAACTAGACCAGAATTACTTTTTGCATGTCAATTAATTATTGTAAATCCAAAAGACGAGCGATATGTAAAACTTGTAGAAAAGCATGCTATAATACCCATATTCGATAGAGAGGTTAAGATAATGGCACACCCGTCAGCCAAACCGGAATTTGGGTCAGGTGCAGTGATGGTTTGCAGCTACGGAGATGAAAACGATGTCCGAATCTTTCGCGAGCTAGGATTAAAAGAAATTGTATCGTTAGATGAATACGGGAGGACTAGTTCTGCAGCCGGATCTTATTCTAACCTTTCTGTTAATCAAGCGAGAATAAAAATCATTGAAGAATTAAGAAACATAGGCATTATTGAAAAAGAAGAAAATATTATGCACAGAACACCAATATGCGAACGCAGCAAGACTCCAGTCGAAATCATATCACTTGAGGATTACTATGTAAAGCAAATCGATTATATCCCTATATTAAGAGAACTTGCAAACAAAATCACATTTCATCCTGATATGCACAGGCAAATTCTGCTTAACTGGCTCAATTCTATTGCCATTGACTGGCCGGTCACAAGAAGACGATTTTATGGTACAGAAGTCCCAATATGGTATTGTAGTAACTGCAGATGTCCTAATTTGCCAGATGAGGGAAGATATTACAGGCCATGGAAAGAAAAACCTCCATTTGAAAAATGTAGCAATTGTGGCGGCACTGAATTTATCGGAGAAGATAGAACATTTGATACATGGATGGACTCTAGTATTAGTCCGCTATTTATCACAAAATATAAGAATAATTCGCAATTCTACGATTATACTTATCCAACTACCCTGAGACCCCAGGGAAAGGATATCATAAGAACCTGGCTTTATTACACACTGTTGCGATGCTTCCATCTCACCAGTAGATTACCATGGTCTGATGCATGGATAATGGGATATGGTCTAGATGAAAAAGGTGAAAAAATGAGCAAAAGTAAAGGAAATGTGGTCGATCCTCTTCCTCTTATACGTAGGCACGGCGCGGATGTTTTCCGGTTATGGGCAGCAGCAGAAAGTAATTTAGGTTACGATTTCCGTTACTCCGAGCGAAGAATCACATCCGCAAAGAATTTCTTATCAAAACTATGGAATATTGGCAGATTTTTATCCTCGTTTGATGTGATTTCAGAGACCCCTGCTATGCTCTCGGCATCTGATCGATGGATTATCGGTGAATTATCCAAGCTGATCGATCAATGCAGAGAAGGGTATGACAATTTCAATTTCTTCATTCCGGCAAATGTAATAAGAGAATTTACATGGAATATATTCGCAGCACACTATATAGAAATGATTAAAGGACGCATATACGATACTACTAAATCTGGGCAAAGATCAGCCATATTTACTTCGCACAAATGCTTCTCGACAATCTTAGTTCTGTTGGCCCCAATATGTCCATTTATTACCGAGGAATTATGGACAAAAATTTACTCTGCCGAGAGTATCCATCTACAACGACTGCCTCAATCGCTGGGTTATTATGGTGAACTCACAAAATATACTAGATCGATTATGGATTTTAATTCGACGGTATGGAATAAGAAAAAAGAAACTATTTCGGAAGAAACGGGAAAACCGTTATCTCTAAAGGATTCTATTGGGGGTATTACTATTCCTCATGATTTAGATGTATTCAAGGAAGATTTACAGACAATGCATAATTTGAAAAGTTGAGGGCAGATGCTTACTGCTACGTGGCGGCACACTTTTTCACTATATAAAGTCATATAGTTACCAAAAAGACAGTGATCTTCATAAGCTGTGTAGAGATGCAAATTTCATTTTTAGGTCTTTGCACGCAACAATTCCAACGTATCTTCTGCGATATCAATAGCAGTATGAGAGTCTATATTAGATTCCAGTGTTACGATTAGAGTGTTTTTATTTAGATAGAACGTTAAGATCGAGATTTTTTCGCGCTCTACATATGCGAACCTTGCTTTTCCCATATTTTCATCAAACCTCTCTCTCATAGATTTACGAAGAGCTGTTTGTGCCAGATATAATTCCTCGTTGGTTTGGTCTACGATAGAATCGATGCCTCTGCGCATACCACCAGCAATTTGTAGCCCTGCATCATCCACAACAGCAGCATAGCGTATATCATCGTGTAAAGCAAATATTGATTCACAAAGCTCTGTATATTCCACGCCGCCCAGAAGGCTGGTCTATTTATTGAATGTTAGGGTTCGTGTGGTAACAATGGTTAGCACACAATACATCGGGTTGATTTGTTACTTCGTATCGAGACCTTTATCTTGTACTAAGTAAAGTGTCCAAATTTATGTCGTTATTATTTATTACATTACCGAGATTTCGAAATAGTTATAGCTTGGAATAAAGCCATATTCTAATTCTGTGAATCATTCTTCCAACCTCAGACTTGTAATAGGACAAAAGA
>JBAVTY010000324.1:0-4150 GCA_049696495.1 Candidatus Nitrosopolaris sp. | reverse complement strand
TGGGACAGGTGGTGCATTTTCTCTTATAATATGCTCGCCCATCCTGTAACGCTCATCGAATTTGATGAAAATTCTCTGAGCGTTGGTAATGGTTAGCTATACTGCCTAACATAAGTTCGTCAAGTGTATAAGGCATTTTTTGCGAGTAATTTAGCAAATAACATTATACGCAATTATGTTAATCAGTATAGTACAATTTCTTTGCCTAGGATTAAAGGATTAGCTTGGACGGTTGGACAGCTTGGACGGATTGCTTCCCTTGTAGGCCAGACAAGTCATAGACACCTGTGATGCCCATTGCCCTCAAGAGACATCTCTTTGTTGATGTCGTGGCTGATGGTCTGCGGAAGGCGAAGGACTAGAGCTAAATATAGTGCCACTAATACTACTGGTAGCAAATGCAATCCAGTAAACTATCGATATCACTCCCGACATCAATGTTCAAGAAAATAGAGCGGCTCAGAGCCGATGTGCCAAGGTCCACATTTATACAGCGTATAATCGAGAAACATTTGAAATGAGTTGTTCTCAAATTTCAAAATATATCACTAACTTTCCATTTCCAATTCTGCGCGAAAGACAGTCCTATGTCCTAAAGGAAATAGATACTGCCTTTGCGTCAGGCTATAAATACATCATATTAGAAGCTCCAACCGGTTTTGGCAAGAGTCCAGTTGGCATTGCAACTGCATTGACATTGGGCTCTAGTTACATATGTACTTCGAATAAAGATTTGCAGACACAATACTGCAGAGACTTTCCTTTCGTCAAATCAGCCAAGGGCAAGAACAATTTCATGTGTGAAGTAAAAGACGACTTCATTAGAAACGGTTCTTACAGGTGCGCGGCGTGTGGACCGTATATTTCACGAAAAGGGAGAGAGTGTCACCATACGACAGTCGAATACGGACCGTGCATGAGCGATAAAGATTTTGGCTGTGAATATAAGACCAAGCTGAAAGATTATGTATTAGGCAACAAGGGCACAAAAGAAGAACGAATCCTGTTTCCTAGCGCTCGTAATCGAGAGGACTACTCCCAATGGCTACACCTAGAGAATCTGAAAGAACATGTTATACAGGATTGGCGGCCTTGCAAATATTTTGACCAACTGAATATTGCACTAGTAGCAAGCCATTCTGTACTAAACTATTCCATGTTCTTGGCCTTTGTAAACAAGAACCTTCCTGCAAGAGAACTTTTAGTATTAGACGAAGGGCACCTGTTAGAAGCAGAGATTATAAGATTTAGAGGTCTATCTATATCAAAGAAAAAATGGAAAAAATACATTCCTGATTTAAAGATTGAAAATCATGGGTATGATATAAGAGGATGGGTTGATTTTCTTGTCAGACTTAAACAAACGATGTCGTTATTCGTCAACATGCTTAACGAAGAACTTTTAGTTGAAGCAACTCAAGATATTGACAAATTGGATTTGGCAATAGATAGCATCGTCTCAAATGCTACAAATTGGATTGTATCAGAGGTTAAGAAGGAAGACCGTGAAGTTGCCAGGATAGAGCTCAAACCACTCGACGTATCTCCCTATTGCAAAGATGTGTTTACGAAATGCAACAAGACTTTACTAATGAGTGCTACAATTCTAGACATCGAAACATTTTGTTCAAGTGTAGGTCTTCCTTATGACAATGTAAAAGTTATACGCGTCGGCTCAGATTTCCCATTAAAGAATCGACCTATCTACCCTTTGGCTACAGCGTATCTTAATTACGAAAGTCTCCATAATGAAGAGGTTAAGATGGCGATTGCTAAGAATGTAGACACGATAATGATTCACCATAAGGATGACAAAGGGATAATACATACCACATCATACGAGCAGTTAAATTTTATCAGAGAAAATGTTTCAGAAGCAAATAGACGCAGACTTTTGGTGACGGACCCTGAAATAGAAAGGGATGAAATTATATCAGAACATATCGCCGCTAAAAAACCAACTGTCCTTATTTCGCCGTCTCTGCACCTGGGACTTGATTTAAAGGATGACTTGTCTAGATTTCAGATTATAACCAAAGTCCCCTATCTGAGCTTGGCAGATAGATGGGTAAATGAAAAAGTGAAGGTTAATCAACAATGGTATAATTGGCAGACTGCGTTAAAGTTAGTTCAGGGATATGGTAGGTCGATAAGGTCGAAAGAGGATTGGGCAATAACCTATGTCTTGGACTCGGCATTCGGTTGGTTTGTCAGCAAAAATAAGCATATCTTACCAGACTGGTTCACTCAAGCTATCTATAAAAGATAGGTAACGTTGGTAGTATGCTGGTTGGTATTATGCTGGAGGATGTTTTAGCACCAACAAAAAACTTCTAATATATGAAAAACGATATTCTGTATGAGTTCTACATTTCCAAGGGAACTATATCCCTTGGTTTTAATATCTTTCAATCAATTTCTATCATCAGCAGTTGAAAGTTTAAGTTCTCTAGATTCCAATGACGAGCATGGTCAAAATAGATAGGGACTCTAAACGAAGTGGCATGGTTTCTGACAGCGAAGACATAGGTTTGATTTGTTCACTCATTCTCCTTGAAAGAGAGATTGGTCATCGTGTCACGATTGAAGATTTGAACAACAATTTTGATGCTGCGCAAATTTCTGATTTGATGCATGTAGTACCATTCTTAATTGAGGAAAAGTTGAGGGATAATTAGTTATAGTCGAACATAATAAAACCATCCAAAGCAGCCTAAGATGACCTTCTCACATGCTTTCTACAAAACCATTTCGAAATGGCAATGTGCAAGTCTTCTATAGCAACCAATTTTTGCTCAGTGTCCGCGTAAAAATCGTCTCGGTCTACCTCTATTATCCAAATCGAATACTAGGTGCTTCTGCCTGTGTTTGTTATACTCTGTTTTTGACAGAAATCGCTCACCGCATTGTAAACGGCATCACTTGTCAAGGAACTTAGCCGAATTTAAAATCATCACGTTCATTCTGAGTCTTAATAAAAGTTTTTAGGGAAAGAATAAACTTCTCCATTTTTCCGGTATTGTTGCCAGCATGTACCATGTAAGAATCTCAGACTTTTTATATCAATAGTATCCACGTTAACCCCACAATACTTACAGATACGACCACAATTGAACAAATCACTTTTCTTGTTTATACTCCCAGCACACATAATTTTCACACAAGCCATTTCCCTTGTCAATATGCCCAAGCTCCGAGTGGCCGCATTTACAGAGTGCTATTATATATCACCTCTTTTAGTTGATGCTTTAATTTTCATACGTGTGTATAACAAAAAAGAGGATTCGCACAAGCCATTTCCGTTATCAAGATGCTCAGGTTTAGAGTGACCACATTTACATGATATTTCTACTAATCACCGCTGTTCAAGCCGCCGTTCAAATCGACGTAGCGATTATCATGTTCCATCTGTATTTTATGTTCTAGCTTGTCGTACCTGTTAGTATAAAGATTAGAATACCACGGATGTTCCTGGTAATACCAAATACAGTGTTGTTCGACTCCTAAGCATGTGCGTGGCCACTACTACTATCACCACCACTACTATTACTGCTGACACTAGACCACCAGAAAAGAAAGAAAAGACGATTAATCCCATTTTTTTATTTGTTATGAATTGAAAGCCATTCATTTGTGACATTCTAATATCGTGTGGACCTAGACACCAACCGCAGGGTAAGAACGGACCATTGAGATATACATTGCCTGCTAGCGGTGTAGTTGAATTCGGTTGTGACGTGTATGTTAGACGTCACGGAATGGAATGCCGCCAATTAGGCATCTTCTTCTAGTATATTTACGTCTATTATGATATAGTTTCGTGTACGTCATTCTTAAGTCGTATCATGTTCTTATAGTCTATACTAATTGACCTGCGAAGTTTGTATAACGATGATTGATGATATTGATGATAGTCTATACTAATTGACCTGCGAAGTTTGTATAACGATGATTGATTGAGGATATGGCGACGCACAAGTTATGAAGAAACATCTTAGCACATTACACAAAGAGTTGGACCCTACCGTCAAATGCGAAAAGTGTCAGCAATTATACCTACTGCTTAACCAAGACATCCAGGACGGAAAGATAACCATTGTTACACTAGGGAAAATAAAGGAGCATATTAAAGGGCTGCATACAGAAATCA
>JBAVTY010000323.1:0-5958 GCA_049696495.1 Candidatus Nitrosopolaris sp. | reverse complement strand
GCTCAGCGGCTTTGGGAGAGGCTGGAGTAAGTAAGAAGAGTTTATCAGCACCTTTGAAAGCTGTAACAAGAGTTTCCGGTTTATTATAGTCCATTTCCATTAGTTCTACATCCTTTAGTTTATCATTGGAAGTGACACGAGTAGTTGAACGAACTGAGGCTCTAACTTTTTGTCCGGTCGATGACAACTGTTTTACAACTTCACCACCAACAGTTCCAGTTGCACCAGTTACCAGAATAGTCCCTACCATTGGATATCACCTATCTACAAATCTATGCATGTAAATGTTGCGCTTACCTACGGAGGTGACAATTTAGCTTACCAACATAGGTTACACTTCTGTCAGTAAGTGTATCCTTATAGAAATCAGAAATCAGAACAAGGTTTAGTCCATGAAAAGGAATGGACTGGTGACACCATATCTAATATTTGTAAGAGGCATGATGCAATAAAGGCCTTGCCCTTTACAACCTAGGAAATCATATTGGAGCGTTAACATACCTTGATAAGGCTCTAGCTATAGATCCAAAAGACGAAGATGCATTATATGAGAAGGGCGTTGTTCTTAACAAATTAGGAAATCATACAGGAGCTATAGAATATTTTGATAAAGCATTGGTTATAGACCTACATGATGTTGATGCATTAAATAACAAAGGTGTAGCACTTAACAGTCTAGGAAATTATACCGGAGCTATACTGTACTATGATAAAGTCTTGGCTATAGATCCAAGTGATGAAACAACATTATATAATATAGGTCTAGCCCTTGACAACCTAGGAAATCATATTGGAGCGTTAATGTACCTTGATAAGGCTCTAGCTATAGATCCTAAAGACAAAGACGCGTTATATCATAAGGGTGTTGTTCTCGACAAATTGGGAAATCATACTGGTGCCATTGAATATTATGATAAAGCAAAGGCTATCAAATCCTCTACAGGCGGTTCTGCTAATATGACACCAAGTAATATGACATCACTGACTACAATCGGGAATGCTACTAAATTCCAAAAATATGAAAATTCTACCTATGGCATCAAAATGCAATATCCTTCGGACTGGCAGGTTGAAGGTGCTATCAATTCATCTATCGTCGCATCGTTCAATCCACAAAGAAATTACGCAAGTTACGTCACAGTACAAGTAGAGAATTTAACTACGAGAATCACACCGGATCAATATCTTAATAGTCTAATGCGTTGGTATGTAGCAGACTATAAATATTTTCCAGGAACCATAAGGTTCAACCAAAATACCACAAATAATATCATTCTAGCAGGTCATCCTGGATATTTATTGAATGGTACTTTCAGGGATCCCACTTCTGATGCGTTACAAAAGTTTACTAACATTGGAACGATTATTGGAGATAAAGCATACTCCGTCAAATACTACTCACCAGCATACACATATCCTGTTTATTATATGCTATATCTTCAGATGATTAAATCATTTGAGGTTAGGCCACATTTCACGCCATATCAAAATACAGCTTACGGAATACAAATTCGGTATCCATTTGATTGGACTATCCAGGAATCGAATAAGTCGGGCACGCTTATCAATATTGCTACATTCGTTTCTCCAACTGGACCGAATTCTGATCCGACCGCTGAAGTATCTATATACATGGATAAACTTCATAATTCGACCACCACTCTCAATAATTACGCGCATTTCGTTGCTTTCACTGATTATGAAAATAGAACTTCATCATTTAAACTCCTTGAATTAAGTACAAATTCGTCAACCCTTGCAGGGAAACCTGCATACACGTTAATTGGTACGTATCAAGATCGTTCAGCCGGCTTGCAAAAACTAATGGAAATCGGGACGATAAATGGTGATAAAGCATACAGTGTGCAATATATTGCAGATGCCCCAAGATACACTGATTATTTACCAACAGTACAAAAGATGATTGATTCGCTGGTGATCAAGAAATCCTTAGGAACAGGTATTGTGCCTATGCTAGATAACAACTTAGAAAAGTGTTATGATGGATTGTGTTATGTCATGTGGACTAGACACTGCTGACACAAACAGTTCGAGAGAATCTAAAATGATTTAATTTAAGGAAGCGACCGCGATTGGCAGTTCTGCTGAAGTCTTCGAGATATAGCCCACATAGGTATAGTCTACATCTCCGTAAAATATATGACCAGTCCCTCTCCTGCTAGTATTTCATTCTATATCACAAACCACGGCTTACACACTTGTGATGATGAACAAAAGGAGAAACAGTAATAGATTACTAGCACAGGTGCAAGAAGAGAACAATAAGCACAACAAGCTGGTTATCACGTCAAAGTAAGTAAGACTGTCTAAGGAAATCGAAGAGGTTAAGTGAATGATAACTTACCTTGTAGGTCCCCCAACTATACTGTAGGAATTAGATTGTTAGGAAGGCGTACTAATCGGGTAGGTGGCTGTATAGAAGGCCGCGTTTCCAGTGATGGGTCAACCAACCTGGAAAACATGATTCTTTGTGGTCCTAGTACAATGTCCCATTTACCACTACGTATTTTGTAGCTAAAGAACGTATAAGTATATCTTTACACACAAAATCATTTAAATCAGCATGAGCTATGAGCATTAACAAGGACACTATTTTCTGAAGCAAAAAATTTTCTCAGAAAAGACAATGTCGGACATTGTATAGAAGATTGTTATAGATCAAGTAAGTTTTGGGTGGTATGCTGCAAGGTTTTTGTATTTTGTGGATATAGACGAAATACGCCATTTGTTTTGTTTCACATTTGACCACTAGCTGATTTGAGCAGTATTAGTAGCTAGATTAGCGCTGCCGCGCAGCAATTTAAAGCAGTGTTTGTTTGTACTTTACAACTCAAGCTATGAATTGAATCATCTCATCTACGGCAAACTCGGCGCTGTCGACAACTGACTAATGACCATAACTGCAGCTGAGAAAATTTTAGTCCGGAAGAACAGGAACCAATATGTATGCTCATAGATACCGCTAATTAAAATAATTTTGTCTGTAGAAATGCACTACGTTATTACTATATGATCGCTAGAATAAGCCTTAATAATTACATAATAACACTGGTCTATGCTTGTCTTGAGCCCTCTCCTAAAGGATGATTTCGTCGATAATGTGAAAGATGCATTAACAGATTCGGATATCAAAGGGACTATCACTAATACCTTGGGCTCATATACCGGACCTAATGCTGCATCGCAAATTTCTTCTTTTGGAATTGGAGTAGGGCTAGCATTCTTGGGACAATATCTTGCGACTAAAAAGAGAGGATCTCCAACTGCTCGATTCATAGCACGGATATTAGGGACAGATGTTGACGCAATCAATAGAGACTATATATTACAAAAACTCAAGGACAAGGACTATTCTGACACTTTAAGAAAAAATATTCTAAATGTAATTCAAACATCATCCATAGATAAGTTTGCGAAAAGTGTTAACCTTAGCCATGGTGAGGCATGGGCGGTATATAGGCAGATCAATGATCTCATCGTTGATTCTGAGATAATAGGAATGATATCTAGACTTTCCAGCGAGTCTGTTCGTATTGAGTCTGCTATTTACGCTGAAGCACAATCTCTGAGAACCGCAATTCATAAGCAGCTGAATGAAGTATTAAATCTTCAAAAAGAGATTCAAGACGAGCTCATACAAGCAGCTCTTGGCTTGTCTTGGCTTCCGCGCAATTATTTCGAAGATCACATTAGTACGACAGAAGACACTAAAAATTGGAAAAAAGGTTTTGCATTTCAACTACCATCGATTATGCATGAAAAAGAATTTAGACGATGTAATCTCATTAATGATATCAAAAACAGGTTGGAAGATAAACATCGACTGTTGTTAGTGGGAGAGTCTGGTACTTCAAAAACTACCTTACTTATGGAAATTTTGACTGATTATTTTGCTGAAGGTTACGAGATACTTTACAATCTTGATCGTGCTGAAATCAAGAATGGTCTTCAAGTTGTTCGCTTTATTGAAAGGCGACTAGATATCGGTGATAAAATACTGGTCGTTGTGGACGATGTTCATACTGAGAGGACATCTGCAATCTTTTATGCAATGGATGTAATATCGAGCTACCAAAAAAAAAAAACAAAATGTCATCTTTCTACTAGCAGCAAGACTTCCAGAATACGACTCATTTGTTAAAGACAGATTGAACCTAATCAATGAGGGAAAAGATGCTATTATGAAATTCAACCTCGATTCTAAATTTAGATACGATTTACCGTTCTTTACGCAGGATGAAATTAAGGGATTCATCAAAAAATACATGGGAGAAAAAATCTTCCCAAATGGACTAACGAATGACGTATGAGGAATTAGTCAGCAATTTTATATTGAAAGCGACAGGAGGACATCCTATCGCTATAATGATTAAATTCTATCTCCTAGGAGGTGGATTACACACGGACGTTGAACGAAGATATAATGATTATTTGATTGATGATTCACGCAAGATACGAATCATGTTAGTATGTTCATTACTAGATATAGTGGGCCTACCGATAACTGATGCATTTCTAGAAAAGACGGGGCTTTTAAAAGAAGCATATAATCTTGAACATGCAACATTATACTCATCTGAAGGATTTTGGAAGACCCTACATCCAAGGTGGGATGAAGAATTCTTGTCATTTCTGTATAGTGAAACTAAAGGGGGGAGATTATATAATAATAAAAGGTATCTCAGGGATGCGTTAGATTCCATATTTAATATGACGGAAGACAAGATAAGTGTTACACAACAAAGAGCATACTTACTTATAGGAGCGATTTATGACATAGCGGCCCGACGTGTTATGCCTATTAACGTTATCGAGGAAGTAACTAACATTCCCGATTATATTACAGATGAAGAAAAGACCGAGCTCTATACATATTATATTGCAATGGCTTATTCGGCACTTGAAAATTTCCAGATTGCTATAGATAAATTAAACGAAGCTCTAACGTATAGGCCGAATTTCGTGCCCGCGTTGGTCACGAAAGGTTATGCTCTTGATAATTTGCGAAAATACGATGAAGCTATAAAATGCTATGATAAAGCTATAGAAATAGATCCTAATTATGTCACTGCGTGGTATGACAAAGGTAATGCTCTCGGCAGTTTAGGAAGGCATATTGAAGCCATAGAATGCTATGATAAAGCTATAGAAATAGATCCTAATTATGTTAATGCATGGTATAACAAAGCTTCGAATCTTATTAAACTAGAAAGGTCTGACGAGGCCATAGAGTGTTATGATAAAGCTATAGAAATAGATCCTAATTCTGTTAGTGCATGGGGTAACAAAGGCACAGTTCTTTTTGATCTAAGGAGATATAATGAGGCTATAGAATGCTATGATAAAGAAATACAGATAGATCCTTATCACAACGCATGGTTTCATAAAGCTAATACCCTTTATAGTCTAACAAAATACAATGAAGCTATAGAATGCTATGATAAAGCTATAGAAATAGATCCTGTTAATGTCAATGCATGGAATAACAAAGGTAGTTGTCTTCTATATTTAGAAAAGTACACAGATGCATTGGAATGCTTCAATAAAGCTATAGAAAAAGATCCCAATAACGATATGATAGATATCCAAAGTACTAGCAATTTCTTGTCCTATGCAAGCAGCTTAACATTAATAATTCTCTTTGCTTCGTTGGCCATATTTGGATGGCTTGCAATAAGATATAGACATATTAAAAACTTTGAATTTCAAATTTCTGTGCTCATTATAATCTACTGCCAATGGTAGGGTTTCATTTGAATAGGCTGTCTTGCTTATCCAAGCTATTTGAAATCATTCCGTAAGACTATTCGATAGCGTGCTTTTCCTGATTCAAGATGTGCTAATGCCTCATTAACACGTGAAAGTGGAAATTCTTCTATGATTGGCTCAATGGCATGACGATTGCAAAAATCAAGCATCATAAGAATCTCTGCAGGA
>JBAVTY010000322.1:0-4538 GCA_049696495.1 Candidatus Nitrosopolaris sp. | reverse complement strand
GTAAAGAATGAGTTCTTAGCAGTTGAAGATATATCTAGCATAGATGATGGAAAGTTAAGATATGAGATATTTGTCAAAGCATACAACGAGACCAGGGAACATGGTGGAATAAATGGACTAACACCATCAGAAATGTTTCTACAAACATTCAATAGATCGCATAACAGAAATAATACCAAGCAGAAAAGTGTAACCCATGTAGGTAACCAAAATTGTTACCTACCTGTGTAAATAGAACAGCTAGGTATACTAACTGCAAGAGACCAATTGCATCACCGTCGTGTCATAGATCTCTTTACGCCCATTTGATATTACTTGTTTGACGAGGATTCTTCTAGATCAGAATTCTTAAATATTTTATTCTTCTCTGGTCTTTGTGAGCAAACAAAAACAGCCTAATATTCTTGTCATCTGGGGTGATGACATTGGAATAAGCAATCTCAGTTGTTATTCGCACGGATTGATGGGTTACCGAACACCCAACATTGACCGTATTGCAAAAGAAGGCATGATGTTTACCGACTCCTATGGTGAACAGTCCTGTACAGCAGGTCGTTCATCCTTTATTACCGGGCAAAGTGTTTACCGCACCGGCTTATCCAAAGTAGGCATACCTGGCGCACCGATCGGGATGAATGAAAAGATAGTGACGATCGCCGCATTATTGAAGGAACAAGGTTATGCTACTGGGCAATTTGGTAAGAACCATTTGGGCGATCTCAACCATATGCTGTCCACCAATCATGGATTCGACGAGTTCTTTGGCAATCTTTATCACCTCAATGCAGAAGAAGAGCCAGAAATGGACGACTATCCTTCAAAAAAAGAATTTCCGAAATTCTTTGAAACATTTGGCCCTCGTGGTGTGATCCATTCCTGGGCCATAGATAAGGAGGATCCGGCACAGATGTATTTGGAGCACTATGCATCGATGGACGACAATTCTTCCGTCAATACAGTACTTTCAATCAAGACACGTTTCTCCAATATCTGAAGGAATTACAAAGGAAGTTCAGAAAACTAATACTATTTTTAGATAGAGCAGCCCAACACTATCGTTCTAGTAAGGTCAGAAAACATTTGGAAGAAAGTAAAGGCGTTATTAGAGTTGAATATTTACCCAAAGGATCACCTGGGCTCAGTGCTGTTGAAGAATGCTGGAGGAAAGGAAAAGATGAACTTCTTGTGTCAAGATATTATTCCAAATTTCGAAATCTAAAGAAGACTATTGCAGAGTACTATAGAACAAAACGTTTCAGATTGGATATAACAAATTATCTGTTGCGAAGTATAACTTAACGGAATTATGTTAAATGGTATAATATCGATGACAAGATATTACCCTACCTGGATGAAGGGCCTAATAGCTTTTTACATTGTTTCCTGCTGTTACTAACTTTATTATCCACTGATACCGCTACGTTTTCACATGTATTACCCATATTACCTGTTAATGCCTACTATTGTCTCCAAGTTTTCAGCTAGTTTCAGCTGCAACCGCTTTTACCTGAGGGATTAAATCATGCGAGAAGGAAAATAATTTTGATCACAAAAAAATCATATTATAACAATTTCAAGTCCTTTATCAACGGATCAATCTTGTACTCGGGGGCAGGTCCGATGCCAAGTGTTGTAAACGTACTAGGTTCCAACGGCGTCTTACCGGCATCATATATTTTTGCCGGGTTAATTCCCTGAGCAAAAGCGTCGCGTGATAAAGCCTGTAACTTGGCTTCACCATCTACCTTCAATCATGGTTTGTAGGCTATCATCATCTAACCAAGAATAATTTCAGTCTGGTCTTCTAATAGACTCGGCTGCTTGGACCGCAGCATGAGCCACTTGACCTGCTATTTTGCCATTACCCATACCCAAATCAGTTCTAACAATTATCGCTTGTTTTAGTTTCATGTTATCAGTGAATTCCAAATTGTAACACCAGACATGTTTCTATCTAACATAAATAGTCTTTCGGAATTTCGACCAAAATGAAATATGGAGTTAAAAATGTAGTATCATTAATAGGATCTGTGTCTGTTACGTTTGCATTGTATTGGTTTCCATCAACAAAATTGAAGTCAACAATAAAAAGACTCTCGTAAATTGTGTTCAGGATCTTTATAGAATGGGTTTCACATCGCTGGTATCGGGTAACCATAGTTTTAAAGTACGAAACAAAAAATGGATGTGGATAACTCCTTCAGGAATCCCGCGTTACAACTTGCATGAGGATGATTTGGTCAAGGTTCATTTAGAAACTGGAAAGACTCTTGGAAGACTGAAACCGAGTATAGAATGGTATATGCACGTATCCTTCTATAAAAAATTATGAAAAGCAAATGCCATTGTACCCTCTCCATATACACTTGGTATCGCTATATCCGTAATAGATAAGTTTCAACACATAATAGAAGAGGCAAAGATAGTAGTATGAAATCCTGTAATAATATCAAATAAACCATCAGGTTCAGCAGAATTAGCACATCTCGTTTCCGAAGCATTTGGACACGGCGGTGAAAATCTAAGAGCAGTTATAATTAAAAATCACGGAGTAGTAGCTGTTGGAAGCGATATTCATCAAGCACGTGCTGTTGTAGAAGCACTCGAAGAATGGGCTAAAATATTGACAGTATCAAAAATATTTGGTGGGCCTAAATACGTACTTGATAACTCAACATCTTTCCCAAATCTCTAAATGGATGCGATAGATAGCAGATTCAACAAAGAAATTTGATCCTAATAAAATAGATGAAAAACCAATTCCAAATCTTATTCGCAAAACCTATAACAAATAAAAAGGGAATACGGCTAGCAGGTAAGGATCTTTCTGCTGACAGACCAAGATTACATTAAAGACCAAGATATGTGAATGGTGTGAAGGCAGTGAGGCCCCTATAGAGGAGCCCTACCAATTTGATGAACATAAAAGTGGTGATTTACGAGTGGAGATAGATGGTAATTTAATAAATAATAACCAAAAAGGGGGGTATACTGATCCCCAGAAACCTTCACAGCCTTCACAGGTTTCACACCTGTCAGAGCCATGTATAGAGATATGTATCTCAAAGAATGAGGGAGACTTAATTTGATCCTCACGTCAATATTGATCCGTATAAGTGTTGGGTGCCCTCCTTTTGCGTGCGTAGGCTGTGCTGGGATTGCAATGACAATCGGTCAGTCAATTTTGGCTAGTTCTCTTCTAAACTTAGCCATATGTGTGATTTGTTACTGTTATCGTCATATTTTTGACTATGCTTCCAGGTGGTGCTGTTAATGTTCCTGTTATTCCGTTTGGTCCTGTCACTGTTGCTGTTCCGGTTGGTCCTATTATTGTCGATATTCCGTATGCAACTTGGTAGAAGAAAATTGCTACCATTGCTGCTACCGCTAGTCCTAAACAGACTGCATTTTGCCTTTTTGATACTTTAAACATGTGCGTGTGTTCCATTTATTGTATCACGTCCCGTCAACATTATCATTGTCCATGCTGCGATTGCTGCGCACTCGAAACACCAGGCTTCGTTAGCGGTATCTGGTATGTATCCTCTGGTCATATCAGCGACCATTATACTACACATACTAGTACTATATATGGTACCTACAAAGCTATATACTTTTCGATTTTCTGCAGATCTTCCATCTGTATTCTACCCGAACATCTGTGTGTATTCTCTAAAAGACTATCTGTGCAGAGGTTATGCCTCTACGCATTTGATTATATTCTTCTCTACTACCTTTACCTAAACGCAAATGACTTAGTGAATCAGCTTTCCTCGCATACGCTAGATACGCATCTATCACGACGCACACGCCATCTAGGCTTTTTCTTGTTGGCTACGAGACACCAGCAAAATCATAATATGTTGCAATGATACTATGTACTAACCTTGCCGCTTATTATTCGAGTGCGATGCATGAAAAAAAATCTCAACTATGAACGAAAAACAAAATCTCAACTATGTTGACATTTGTTTACCTCATTGTGATAATCGCTAGATGAACACATTAGTAAGCAAGCCCTTTCAGCCTCGGCAGTCTTACGCCTTTCCTCGGCCTCTTCTTCAGCAGCTCTCTGTTGCTCACGCTCACGCTGTTCCTTTAACTCATTATAGTAATCACGAGACTGTGTCCATCTTGCTTCATGCTTCTTTTTCTTCTAATTCCGTCTTTTAGCATATACGTGTTATATCAGGTCAGGCTAGGATAATAGTTTGCTAAAAAAAGGATAGAAAGAAAGGAGCGTGTGAAAAAGCATACTGCAGCTATTATAGGCTATCTTGGCTAATTAATGCTAATGGGCAAATTTCATCATATATTATACTTGCCTATTCCAATTAGGAGGCGAATAGCGTTTGCTGTCTCATCTCATGTAATATCAGACCTGACTGTTTACTGTAAATTGTGCCTTAATGGTATTTTCTTCTTTTTACTTGAATAGTGACTCTTCCTCCTTGGTTCTCAGGTTTTGAAATCTTTTTTTCTGTATCGTCTTATATTTCGTCTGATATTCACTTGTTCGTCATGCCAATAAAAATTAA
>JBAVTY010000321.1:0-1652 GCA_049696495.1 Candidatus Nitrosopolaris sp. | reverse complement strand
CTGACCGGAAAGGTGTACGATTTTGAGAGCAGAATCCACTTATTTGAGGGATTTTTTTTACCGACCATCCCAAACTACAAAAATACTCGAATTGATTGAGCTAAACCTATTGTAGAAATAATACGTTCGTTACACATAAAGGAAGAAGATTCGTTCTAAGTTTTCATTAGGTTATTTCACAGGTTGGGGAGCCGAAGGAAAAACCCTCGTATTTGGAATATATCAAAGAAATGGTAATGTCATAACGTTTCCCGTACTTGACAGGAAGTACGATACTTTAGTTCCATTGATAACGCAACATACAAAGAAAGGATCTCTGTACTATTCTGATGACCATACTGCTTGCAACATTAAATCTTATTGGAAAACATCAGGTGGTTGCCCATGTAAGTGAAGAGTATGTTAGAGATAACAGCCATATCAATGGTATTGAAGGATTCTGGAGCTATGCCAAAACATGGTTGTACCATTATCGTGGTGTACCTAAACAATATTTTCACTTATATCTAAAAGAGATAGAGTTCAGATTTAACCACAGACAGGAAGATATTTTCAGGGTACTTACAAACATAATAAGTCAAGTATCTATGTTTTTATCAACATTCAATTGACTAAATGCTAATGATTTTAGATGGTAACAGGTGGCCTAAATTATGATACCGTTCCAAATGTTTAGGTATTACCTTTCCTATTACATGAGCAATCTTTAACTTAGGCAATACTTTGACCGATACTTCTAGAAATTGCTGTTCGGTGTATGGCGGCAGATGCAAGCGTCTAAATCGGGATTGCAACGGTCTTGATAGCCTCGTGATTTCATTACATGCTCCAAATACTTTTGCTCCCTTGATTTTAAAATCATATCGTTTACGCATCTGGTCCACCTTGATGTGTCCACTTTCCATGAAATTGAGTAACTTGTCTTGAAACTGTTTAGGCATCTTATCTACTTCGTCTATACATATGACTTTAGGTCTCTCCTGTTCCAAGACATCCAGGATTCTGTTCGTAGTATTCGAGCCGTCGAAATATACTCCATTCTTTCTAATGTCAAGGATGCCTAACATATTCTACCATCCTACTTAGTCCTTACAAATGCTGCCAACAGCCCAAGCCCCAAGCCGCCGCTAACAGGAATTCCTGTGTGTTAATCAATGAATCAGTTGACGTAAAGTAGTCACCATCGTATAATTTTTGTTTTATTATGCCTAAAGCGTTGTCATAATTGTCAACTATAATTGTCTTATCATTTGTATGAAACGGTGATGGCATACAAATCTCACTCCGATTATGTTTCAAATTCACATATGAATCTCTTGAATATGAAATTTCAGCTAATGAAAAATATAGACCTATATAGCACTATGTTATTATGGTATGCCTAAGATATAACGACGGAAGATTAATCGAAGCCAGCAAGCACAAACAAACCAAAGATGAGATAATCCAGAAATTCGAGAAAGGTACTTTCCTAATTAGTTCCGAAGGTGCTTAGACTGATCATAGTGAAAGGGATAGAATCTATCTATACTCAATAACATTAATTCGCTAACTATCATTCCTCAACAGATATTTGGTTACGTCTAGTTTGAAACGTTTTGTTCTATAGTAATTGGCTATAGCATACGTTAGATTGGGGAATTTGGGATAGT
>JBAVTY010000320.1:0-3008 GCA_049696495.1 Candidatus Nitrosopolaris sp. | reverse complement strand
AGACCGGCCTTCTTCAGAACAACATGGCTTGAGGCATTAGCCTCAGATATAATGTCACTTATCAGACTACTAAGATAAGGCTCATGTCCTACAACCAGTACGACAGACTCTTGCTTGAATAATTGTTTGGAAGATAGTTTTTGATAAAATTCTATCCTGTTACGTCCAGGTTGCAGTTCTTCCCAGTTCATCAAATTGTTCTCGATGTTAAATATTTTGGAGACGATAGACGCAGATTGCTGCGCACGTTTTAGAGGACTTGTGATTATTGCATCAAACTCCACGCCAAGATCGTTAAGCCATTCGGCCACACGCGTTACGTCCGTTGTACCTTCAACAGTGAGTGGTCTAGCGAAGTCGTCGCCATCAGAAGACTTATGTGCTTCACCATGACGTAAAATAAATAAATCCATATTCTATATAATTTGCAAGCTTAAAATAATATCCTTTCTTAAGGACACTTTTTTTACCTCTTCCCACTATTCAAAAACGCGGACATCATCGCTTGTCTATCTTCATGTGCAAAGCACAATGCCCAGCCATATATCTCAAGACGAAGACCAGTTTCTAGATCTGCATCCATACCCTTATTAATTAACATCTTGCTTACCTTAACTGCATTGTAACTGTTTTTTGTAATCTCTCCTCCTAGTTTAATGCATTCATCCATTAATTTTTTATTCAGCAATTTAGGTGCATCTTCTTCCTCCGTCTGAGTTGAAAGTTTTCGCATTTGCTCATCATCTTCTTCAGAAGATCTGATTAAGACATCCGATTTCGGATCTAGGCTTACTACTTTATTGACAAGGCCTATTTTTAATGCTTCATCTGCTGTTATCATTTCACCTGTAAAAACCAATTCTTTTGCTTTTGCTGGTCCCAGAATTCTTAACATTCTCTGAGTACCTCCCCATCCAGGAGGAATGCCGATTTTCACTTCTGTTTGACCTATCTTTGCATTAACTGATGCTATTCTGATATCACAAGCCAATGCATCTCACATCCACCTCCTAAAGCATAGCCGTTAATTGCAGCAATAACCGGTTTTTCTAAATTTTCTATTTTATTTAGCATAGGGAATTTAGGACTGAGCTTGCGTATCTTTCTGCTTCAATTGGGTTGATATTTACTACATATCTGATATCCGCTCCTGCACAAAATGATCTTTCGCCCTTACAACCTTTACACTATCGTCTGCTGAGAGAATATCAATTACAGAAGATAGCTCTGCGATAACATCTACATTAATAGCGTTCAATACTTCCGGTCTATTAATTGTAATTATAGCGATGTCATCCGGCCGTCGTTCAATTTGTATATAATTCATCGCAGACATGTGAATTAATAATATTATTAATCCCACAAGAGAAATTAATAATACTGCTAAAGAGTTGAAAGAGCGTGGTGTTATTAAAGACACTGCTACTGCCGTAGAGGAAACAGCCACTGCAGCACGTGAGATAGGTGAAACGGTGATACATACTGCACAACAGGTAGGTGAATCAGCTCCTCTAACAGGCGAGACAATAAGGAACGCAGCTACCAGGGCAAAAACAAGGACAAAGAAAAGTACGTAATTATCTTAACATTACAAAAACTTGTCTTATCTTAACATTGCTGTAGAATATGCTATAGTGTGATAGTGTGATAGTGTGTGATATCTATCTTCATATATACTTCATAATATCTGATTTTACTTCTCTTAACCAGGTAGCGTAAACGTTAAATGTACATATCCACCATATCTACCAATTACAACCAAAGCTACTTCTTAACTTTTTTAAAAATATTATTGTCAAAAGAGCAAAAGCGCAAAGTAATATCCGAATGATAGTGTAACCTCACATAGGTAGGTCAAGCATAATAAGCGGTCAGCTCGCCATAGATAGAAGATCGAAGAAGCACTTTTACATATCTTTCAACAAGCTAGCGATTGTTGTCGGGTGTGACTACAGGTAATCTGCATCGACCAATAAAATTGGAGGAAAACAAAATATACTTTCCAATTCAAGCAGATACCGAAATGGAGATGTTCAAGAAGCTCTTCGAAACAATTAATGAACATCTGGTTATCAAAAAGACAGCGATGGTGTTCAAACCGGAAGATGGAACAGAAATACATGAGCGTTCATAAAGCAAGCATAGAGGAAATAAGCATGTTGCAGCTCTCTGATTCTTTTTTTCCAAGTGGTATGTATACAACATCCAGTGGTTTGGAGGCTTTATACTACAGTAATAGCAAGATAACAGATGCAGATCAATTGCGCGATCTGATCAAAGTGTATTTGGAACATCAGATCGGCCCAGCTGATTGTAGTGCTCTCGGGAATTCGTATGAACATATACAATTCTCCAATCACTTTGCAAAAACTAGTAGAAGTGGATAATATATGGATAATATAATATTCTCGATGAAGCTTATTGAGGAAGTAAGGATGCTTCGACCAGATCTGGAACGCAGGTACTAAGATGTGTGAGCTCATTCGGAACTGATAACAGCATAATGAATATATCAAGAAGCAATAAAGGATAAGAGAGCTTCCGGAGTTTATCCTGTAGCATTAGCGGTATGTAGCAATGCCCTCGGCATTTCAAAGTATAAGGCTGGTCTTATGATGCTTTATGGTTTCAGCGTAAGCATGGTGGGAGCCGCACTAAGACTGGGCTTGCTACAGCATTTTGATGGACAAAGAATCATTCATGAGTTAAAACCTACTATATCGGAGGCTGTAGAAAAGAATATTGATAGACCAGTAACTAGCATGTGGAAATCACGCCATTCTTGTCTCGTGTCTTGAATCTTATCAGAAATAACTACACCACATTTACTAGTAGCTAGCGCGTTGTAGTTTTCTATTCGTTGTTTTCTTTCTTCATAATCTTCTCCATATAGCAGTTCAAGTTTTGGTCTTTTGCGTCTAACACCCAAATCTTTAGTTATACGCTGTAGGCGCTTGAAACTGATTGGAATACCAAGCTCATTTGTAAGACACTTTGCCAACGACCTC
>JBAVTY010000319.1:0-2149 GCA_049696495.1 Candidatus Nitrosopolaris sp. | reverse complement strand
TGTTCATTTGTTTATCTATTACAAAATCACTGTTGATTTTTTTTAGAAATGAAACGTTAATTTCAGACTTTTTCTTTCGGGCGATCCTCATTTGTCTTTCATTTTCAATAAGAATGTCAAAAAGTTGACGGCAATACCGCACGCTTAGTATTACCACAGATAGGGTGTCATCATCGGACGGTACGAGGTTTCTTCGTTTCCTGTTGTATCGAATTGTCGGAATGTACACAATACCATCACCATGGGTTTTTTGATCCCGTACGAACCAGAGCCGATATCCGTGCTTATACGAGTTGTACGAGTCTTGATAAAAGCGATAACAGTCGTAAACTTCTTTCAGTAACTTCTTGACGTTATATAGTGATTCGCTTTTGCTCTTCAAGAATTTAGACCTAGTAATTTTATGATATCCAAAGATATCTTCTAATGACTGCTTCTGGTCTTTCGATTTATTTGACCCCTGGTTAAGGCCTTAAATTCGTCACTTATTTCCTTCAAGGAAGATCCCCCAGAATCGTCTACCACTATGGTAGACGTATGTCGTATGCTATACGTATGTAGAAACATTTCTGATGGTGTTAGTCCATTTATTCCACCATATTCCGTGGTCTAGCCGTAGCAATCGCTGTGATCTGTTAATGTGTCGATAGTTTGCCATTGCGGCAAAAACTAGATGGAATTTCCTTAGATTGACAATATAATTCACCCATGAAATGTCTGACTTCATGACTAATTCCTCAGTAACGATTCGTCCCAATCAGACTATGCAAGTATTGTTTTTCTAATGTCTCCAGAGTAAAGTAGCCTCGATGTAGTTAGGCTAGCTTTTTCTTAAACCATAATCTTTTAAAAGACTTAGCTAGAAATCTGACATAACGCGTGCTCTAATGGATAAGGGATTCGAAGAGGTTGAGACAGCTAATGATCCTATACTGGCGTTGACGAATTTCAAGGAAGGTTCGTATGATCTGTTGACATTAGTCGTTACAGGTGCCCTAATAGGCGTATAATGCCGTCATCTTGCATCATTCGGACATAGCGCCAGGCACCTAGAAAATTCAGCGCTAAAAGACATTGATATACACATGTATATTCCTGGACTTTTTATTTCAGCATTCATTTTCAGGTATTACATAGGACGTTACTAGAGCCATAGGCTATCATACAAGTATGTCTAGTGATACACTTATACTCACAGACTATCGACATGTAGGTAGTCTGGAGATATGTAGTCTGCTAGCCAGGTAGTCTTGTTGCCTTGGTAGAACTTTATTCCATTTTGATAGGCTTTGTTTGCCTGGATTATAATGATGATAGATATTCCCTCTTTCCGTTTGGCTACGAGCATTGCTGTTTCTTCGTCAACGGACAAATGGACATACTGCCTTTTTCCTGGCTTAAGACCTTCATGTTTTATCTGTTTTATGAGCCTTGAAGATGTACCGTGAAATAAAACTGTTGGTGGCTGCGCAGGTATTTTGAGCACTCTGTTTGGTAGGGAATGTCCATATAAAGCACGAATTTTCCCCTTGTATATATCAAAGCGATACTTATCTGACTTGGAAATCATTTCAATTATATCATTCTCGCCAAGCTCTCGCCATTCATTCCTGCAGCGACGTAGACTAACTATTAAATCAATCATATGGACCCATCCATAACTATCCAATTCAAGTCCATAGAGCCACGGTTCATGACGAAGAGCATGTGAAACCGTGCGGCTTAACTTTGTTAGACCTACATTTCGATCCATGTTTCTATCTGACAAATAATCTGACAGGAGATATTAACTGATGATATACAGAATCAAAGTCTATCACAGAACTAGCAATATCTTTTTTCTTGCCAAAAGGCATAAGCACGAAACAAAGGGGTAGGTAGTCTATGTACCCGTTTATTCGATAACTGATCTACACGCTTAATAATTTCTCATTTTCAATTCCTTTTTATAACTATAGATTCAGGAACATTGTTTGTGAAGCGTCGTATGTAATCTAATGGTTTATTAATTTAAATACAGTCGATATACATTATCTGGTAATTTTGGATCATCAGGAAAATAAGAAAAAAGTTCGAGCTGAAGTGAAATTTCCGCTCATACTGATTCATACGCCATTTGGTTTGGACTTTTTTGATAAGGTCGCAACCA
>JBAVTY010000318.1:0-1800 GCA_049696495.1 Candidatus Nitrosopolaris sp. | reverse complement strand
TAGGTGTAGATTTGGCTTAAAGAAGAAAAGGTTAGGATGGTATTGTGTGGTTCATAATTTTCCTATCCCTAATCTCTCTTCATTTAAGCAGTCTACGCTCTTTTGGATTTAAGTAATAATGACGTGTCCAAAGGAAGACCTGCATCTTTAGCCATAGAGATCAATCCAGTCGATAAGTATGGCGCTATCACAAAGAAGAGAGGAATCGTGTTAAGGTCTGGTTCAGAATTGAATGAAAGGATAATTAGAGAAATTGAGCAAACAGAAAAGGAGATGCGTAGCAGCTCTTCGAGAAGAGAGTGATAGGTTTATGCCGAAGATAGATACTTTGAATTGGATACTAAATGAAATATTGCGGTTGGAGAGAGAGGTTTGACATTGAGAAAGTGTGATAGGTGTTCAGTGTTCAGGTCTACTGGGAATTCATAATGACCTATTCTACACATGTAAGTATTGTGCTCTATTGGCAAAAAGCAAGCATTTTGGATATCTCATATATTACAAACGGTACAGAATCATCGATTTTCTATTATCAATCATGGACATTTCTTCCAGTCTCTATATCTCTCATATGATCCTCTTAAAATTAAAATGACAAAAGATAATGAGAAATCAGTATTCGTATCATTTTTTATCTCCATCAAACTAATATGGTATAAAGGTATTACTAGACATATGTGAGCTACTACGTGCTACGATGTCCCACAAAAACCATCACTTTTACCCCCATTGTGATTGATGACATAGCAAATTAACACTCGCAAATTGCGAACGTTCTTAGTTGGTTACGTGGGAAAGACAATATGATAAGACATGATGAATCGAAAGCGTGATAACACTCTCGCATCGATGCTGTGAATGCCATCGAGAACCCAATTCAACGTCGATTATAATTCTGACGGGCGGCTCAAAACATGTGACAAGTGCTGGGGGATATTTCTGTATTTATGGCAATCCAAATGATGCCCCACTTCGGCTAGGAACAGCTAATAGACCGATTATATAAAATAAAAAAAACAATGATGTCCCCTGAATCATACAACGAGCCGCAACTACGACACTTCATCGAAACCCGAGGATACATGACGTCACATACTTTGGTAGTTCTTTCATCTATTGTGTGGGGTGCAATGGTAGATAAAAAGAATCCAGATAGATATGAAATTCTTGGTTCATTAATTGCAGTTATTGGAGCAGCCATAATCTTTTACGCTCCTCGTTAGATAAACATTTCATTTTTATTGGTTTAATTTTTCACACAAGTTGCGACATGTTACGATTATAAATTAGCTGACGATAATAGTACACATTCAAGGTATATCAACGATATCTTAAATGTACGTGATATCCAAGTATGATCTGGATATGGCTCATTGCATAGTAAATTAAGTGAAGGTTCTGAATATTTCTGTATCTGTATTTGTCGGTACCGACAACAACCATTAGTATACAAAGATAATGTTGATGGGATAGGAGCTACATTTTCATTCAGTTTGCCAACAATGTAACGACAACTCCAGTTACAAGACCATGTAATAAACCATATTAGGCAAAATCGATAGACTTAACGTAAAGTGTATTTGATGAGAATATCTAGTATCGAATGCAGATTATTGGAAATATTGAGTATAATTATACTCAATAACATTAATTCGCTAACTATCATTCCTCAACTATAGTAGTAGTAGCGTTAAAAGTCCTGTAAAGGAATAATGCCAAGTATTTATTGATAATGACTTTTATTTGTCAATTATTGATGAATTAGAAAGGAATGGACGAAACAGATGTTAAGATACTCGG
>JBAVTY010000317.1:0-6995 GCA_049696495.1 Candidatus Nitrosopolaris sp. | reverse complement strand
TAAAAAGCTTGGTGAGGTATCTTACTCTCTTACAGGATGCTCTTTTGGTATTTGAAAGTGTAGAAAGATGGAGGCAGGTTGTTGCTAGCGGGCCTCCAATCCAACTACATGAAACGTATGTGGTTGGTAGTAGTGGTTAACATAGATATAAAAGAGAAACTTCCTTACAGAACGCATTGGGCGGGATGTGTTATACCATAGTTATCTTGCGCCGTCGATGATACAAGGCCTTAACGGTTCTTGCGCCGTCGGATTTGGATAGTTTATCTAGATAATGCGTCGGCCGAGGTTAAAACCGTCGTAGTCCACTAACGCGATTGGTTGTATGTACTGGTCTTAACCCCCACGCCCATAAACTATACTGGATGTGACCATTACCCTGTCACGTGACACAGGTGAGCAAGGTGACTACTAACAAGCTACCTCTCCCCCAGACTCCAGATAAGGAGTCTTTTAGGGAGGGTACAGGATACTTCTGGTATCCATTTTTCACGCGTTTCGCTTTGTAGACTGTCACTCCGTAAGGATATGTGTCGACGGATCTAAAAAATGTTTGATGGAGCGAAGTTTGAGTCCATCGAGCCCGATCTTTTTCAAGCCTGATAAGGTCCGAATAGTCCGATACTATGATTTCCTTAAAACAGATGTCTTGCGTTCTGCGTCTGATCGGACCTCTAGTAACTCGCCACCCGGGAAACCTTGGAATGGAAAACGGTCGATCTTGGGTATTCTTAGTATCAGAATATCAGCCTTAAGTATGGGGCCTTTGAGTATGGTATAGTAAGGATCGTGAAGCTTTCTTTACAGAGAATCACACCAATGCTGGTCATGCAACTGTATTGTTCTGATTGTATGTAATGCGTCTACAATGTTGAATATGGTTACTGCGCAGAAGCAGATATGGGCGACCGACAACTTACGTTCGATATGCTATCTATAGATAGTCAGTTAACTAGAGCTTATTGACGAGGATAGACAAACCTTCGGGCAAATTACTTTTTTTTGACTCTGAACACTATCAGGGAATATATCAGGACACTACATGAGATGCTTGGTTGACAGCAAACTCTGATGAAATTATCAAAATATTTTCGTGACGCTCACGCAGCCATATTGAACTGTCAAACGTCATAAGCGAAAAACACAACCGGTGAGAATGTCAGTAAGATTGAGTGATCATAGGCTTATAAGCTAACCTCTTAAACTAGAAATTAGTCATTTCCTTAATCTAATCACACTTGATACCGTTTGTATCGTGGTACCAGTCAGGGTCATACAATTGTATAATGGCATATCACTGGAAAATAGATCCGACGTCATCTATCTATAGGTCATCATATTTTGATAGCTTGATAGAGTGTTCTTCTATTGATAACTTGATAACCTCACTCCTAACTTAGCGAAAGCGGAGAATATGCCAATATCCAAGATTAGTTGCTTGTGCTAATATTACTATTTCAAGCGGTAATAGCAGTGAAAGATGATATCTCATATATATAGCGTTCTTGTGTTCTTTATGAGCAAGCAAAAACAACCTAATATTCTTGTTATTTGGGTTGATGACATTGGAATAAGCAATCTAAGTTATTATTCGCACGGACTGATGGGTTACCGGACACCCAACATTTACCGGACATCCCTTGTTATCACTCTTTTTTTTCGCTACATAATTGCCTTTATCGCTTCGCCAACGCTGTTTATTCCTCTTTGGAATATTTCACGTTCAGCATTATTTAACCTGAGCTCGATTATCCTTTCTATGCCTTTTTCGCCTAAGATGGTCGGAACTCCTATGCATATATCGCTCGCACCGTATTCACCATTTAGGAGTGCCGATACTGGGATCACCGACTTTTTGTCCTTAATTATTGACTCTGCCATAGTTGCCACTGCATTACCAGGTGCATAGATGGTAGCGCCTTTTAAAGCGATTACGTCAGCTGCCACTTTACGAGTGTTTTCAAGGATTCGAGATTGGACGTCATCGGGAATAAATTCGCTCAGAGGTATTCCACTGATACAGGAAAATCTAATAAGCGGCAGCATATTCTCACCGTGCTCACTTATGACCATGGCATGAATGGATTCGCTCGATACATTGGTACCTTCTCGAATAAAGTTCTTAAATCTAGACAAATCCAAGAGGCCGCCCATCCCCATAACTCTATCTTTGTTTATGCCTGTGGTTTTCAGTACAAGATAAGTCATTGGATCAAGAGGGTTTGTCACTACAATTAATATTGCACTCCTTGCATATGATGCCACTTTCATTGAAACGTCCCTTACGATATTCGCATTCGTCTGTAATAGATCCATTCTGGTCATACCAGGTTTTCTTCCCACCCCAGCGACGAGTACCACAATAGTAGAGCCACTCATATCAGCATAATTGTTGCTACCGCGTACCAACCGATCAATCCCCATTTCGGATAATTGGTGATTAATGTCCATAGCCTCACCCTGAGGGAGTCCCTGTACAATATCAATTAATAATAAGTCATCTAGATCTCTCAACCCACAGTTTAAAGCAACAGATGCTCCTACTTTCCCTGAACCGATTATCGTAATTGTCATTCTAAACGAAAAGAGTTTGCATATGGTAAAAAGTTTTCCAAGTAGGAGCGTTCTCAGATCAGGCAAATAATATATTGACACTAGAATCATCTCATATCCTTGGCCAAGATAGCGATAGTTGATTCTCAAAATTCAGGGATCTCAGGTGATATGTTATTGGCTAGCCTAGTCGGTGCGGGAGCAAACGAAGCGAAGGTCATAGACGCCATATTCGCATGTCAAAATTTTTTGAACGGAAGCAAAATCAAGAGAGCTAGCTTCTTCAAAACGATATCTCACGGGTTCTCTGCTACAGCTCTTAGATTGGATTATACAGATAATAGACGTCACCGCAGGGGAATGGAGATGTATCGATCGCTTGGCGTCTGTTGCGATTCTCTCGACCTAGGGCAACGTGCCAAGGTATTCGCCCTCGAATGTCTCAGAACAGTCATTGTGGCCGAGGCATTTATTCATGGGGAAGAAATTAATCATGTGAATTTAGAGGAAACATCTAGTGTTGACACTTTTGCTGACCTAATTGGTTGCGCAACAGCTTTACAAGATCTGAAGCTCTTCGAATCTCGAATCTTGTCTACAAAAGTTGCAATCGGAGGAGGAATAGCAAGCTTCTCGCATGGAAATGTCCCCAATCCAACAAATGCCATTCTTGAGATTTTTAAAGGTAAACATTTTATACTCTGCGGCGGTCAGGTTGCCGAAGAGTTAACAACTCCAACTGGCGCTGCCCTTTTAGTTAATCTTGCCTCAGAAACTATTAGCCACTACCCAACGTTTACACCTCTAAACATAGGGTACGGTGCTGGACAGAAAATATTTGATGACCTCCCAAATGTCTTGAGATTCATAATTGGCGATCAGTCGATGGTCAGCGAAGCGTATACGGAAACCAGCTATCTTATAGAAAGCGCTGTTGATGATATCTCTGGAGAAATTATCGGAAATTTGATAGAACAATTATCTGCAGGACCTGTGAAGGATATCATTGCAATACCTGGGATAGCTAAGAAAAATAGACCTACGCATTTGATTAGAATTATATGTGATCACGCGAACTTAAATGATGTGTTGACAATTCTTTTCAGGGAGACAGGTACAATGGGTGCAAGATTCCAAGAGATACGGCGATTCATTCTCCCTAGGAGTATTGTAACAATTCCAGTCAATATTTGCGGCTATGATTTTAATGTCCGTGTTAAAATTGCCAGGGGACTAAACGCTGAAGCATTAAGTATTAAACCTGAATTCGACGATGTCAAGGTTATCGCTTCGACTACTGCAATTTCGGTTAAGAGAGCTCTGGAATTAGTTAGTGCTCAAATAACTTGCAAAATAAATGGCGAATAGAGAATGTCGGAGACAGATCGTTTTCAAGAGCTCCTCGAATGGTTTTCAGAACACGGTACTCGTGTAATTGTCTCACTTTCAGGCGGGGTCGACAGTGCTGTGGTTGCCTTGGCTGCAAGAAAAGCTCTAGGCGATAATGCCATAGCCATTACTGCAAATTATAGAACACTATCGAATGAAGAGTTGTCCACTGCTGTTGTCGTTGCCAGAGAGATAGGAATCAGGCACAAATTGATTAAATATGACGAGGTGGCAAATTCTGAGTTTGCGAAAAATGATGAGCTGCGATGTTATCACTGTCGAAAGGAACTGGCTAGCAGACTTTCACAGGAAGCCTGTCAAATGGATGCAAACCTCATTGTGGACGGGACTCATTTGGATGATCTTCGTGACAATAGGCCAGGAATTAGAGCATTTGAGGAAAGCAATGTGAGAAGTCCGATGCGTGAATTAGCCATATCCAAGGCCGAAATACGGGCAATTGCGAGGAAATTCAAGCTTTCAATACATGATAAACCTTCAAATTCGTGTCTCGCCTCACGCATACCGCAAGGAATGACAATTACATATGAAAAACTAACAAGAATTGAAAAATCAGAGACTATTGTGAAAGAGCTTTTTAATGTCAGACAGGTTCGAGTTAGGGATCATGGGGACGTTGCAAGAATCGAAGTTCACCGAGAAGAGCTTGCTCATCTGTTTGATGTTGCGAAATTAGAAATCCTGGACGAGCTTCTAAAGAAACTTGGCTTCAAATATGTTTCGATAGATGCGATAGGATATCGTACTAGAAGCCTTGTTTTGATTCCAAACTAAAGAAGATGTCCTGCTCAGATTGTACTTCCTTTCCTATCTACCTAGATAACGCCGCATCGACGCCAATGTTGAACGAGGTGATGACAGAAATGATGCCCTATTTTAAAGAACATTATGGGAACCCGTCCTCTTTACATAGATTTGGTAGGATGACGATGCGAGCAATTGAGAATGCTAGAACACGCGTATCTTCTCTGATCGGATGCAAGAAGAACGAGATAATCTTCACGTCAGGAGGAACTGAAGCGAATAATCTTGCGATCAAGGGAGTTGCAGATCTTGTTCGAAAAACGAATCCAGAAAAAAAATATATTATAACTAGTGCAATAGAACACGAATCTATTCTGGAAGCTTTTAGAGATCTAGAAGAAAAGGGATTCGATGTGAGATACCTTCCAGTCACGAAAGACGCACAGGTCGAAACGGCAGATCTACAACGAATAATAAATGATAGAACAGCGCTGGTAAGCATAATGTTTTCCAATAATGAAGTAGGTACAATACAAAGTATCAGTGAACTCGCAAGAATCACTCATCAGAAAGGAGGGCTATTTCATACTGATGCCATTCAGGCTGTCGGGAAAATTCCTATCGACGTCAAACAGTTAGGAGTAGATTTTCTTTCGGCATCATCACATAAGATTAATGGGCCGAAGGGTGTAGGGGCATTATACAAACGTGAGGGTTTGAAACTAGCTGCAATAATTCACGGTGGAGGTCAAGAATCAACTCTTAGATCAGGTACCGAAAACGTACACGGAATCGTAGGCTTTGGAAAAGCTTGCGAAATTGCTGCACAAAGAATAGGCGAATACGAAACAAAAGTTTCAGCGCTTAGAAATTATATGATCGATCGAGTGTTGCATGAGGTACCTAACTCTCGTTTAAACTGCTCCACCCAAAATAGGATTGCCAATATTGCCCATTTCACGCTTTTTGGAGTCAACGGAGAAGATCTAATCATCAAACTCGACGAGCTCGGGATCGCTGCATCCACAGGATCCGCTTGTTCGTCAAGAAATCAGAGGTCATCTCATGTCCTAAAAGCTATGGGATTCTCGTATGCGGAGTTAACTGGATCGCTCCGCTTAAGTATCGGTATCCTAAACACTAAGGAGGAAATAGATCAAGCTGTTTCAATTTTGTCAAAGGCGGTGGACGAGTTACGAAAACTATCGCCATTTGATTTTTGAGCAAACTAGATTAATCGAAAGCGTTGTGTTCTCAATATATCCTATTTTTTAGCTCAAATTTCAATACCGAATTGGTCAACGTGATCTGCTTAAATGGGTACTAGAAGAAGAACGTACGGTGAAAAATATTATCTCATGTGCATATTTCATAACATTATCGAGGTTCCAGGAAGGTGAAGTAAAGAATCTGTTTATGCTGCTCTGACACTTTGTTTCACCAATTGGGGTTTGGACAAAACATTTCTGAATCTACCGAGAAGATGATTGAGACGCTCCGGAGGAAGAACAACCATAACCATGTGTCATAAGAATAACTACTTTCTTACAGCTTAGCATAGCCAATGAACCATCTTGTAAAAGTAGATAGACATGGTTTAATCAGGAAAACGCAAACAGTCAGTTATCTTATTGTTATAAACTGCTAACATTTAGACAACGCATTTTATTTCAATATTATATCAATATTTTGATCAACATCATATCAAGTAGATAATCAATATACGGAAGGAACAAGGACAACACCTTTCTCTCAACAAGTGATAAAAAATGATCTCACTTGCCATCAAAAAAATTGGATTTGAGCTGTTTAGCGATATAATAATAATAATAATAATATAAATCGAGGAATGGATTCCAGAGTTCATATCGATGTGGATAATAACGGCAAGATAAGCTTGGGCGACTTTATAAGCATGGACTCCTGCGTTTTTAACTTCATATTGGAAGAAGATATGTTCTCATTTGTTTCCTATTTTTCGACGTCGCAGACATTACTTTCTTCATGTTATCTCATATATGCGTCTTTTAATGGTCTATCATCTTATTATTATCAATAATATTATTATTATCAATCATCATTCTAGCCTTATCTGATACATTTATCATATCAATTGCCTTCTTAAAGATATATGACGCACCTGGAGTTCTTATAGCCAGATTTATAGTTTCGATGATTGAAGTCCTCAACCTTCTCTCCTATTGCTACTTCTACGAGAGGTGCTAATATAGTGCATTCTTGCATTTCCCATATCTCAAGTAGATCCTTAGGCATGTTTAAACGGTCTC
>JBAVTY010000316.1:0-1833 GCA_049696495.1 Candidatus Nitrosopolaris sp. | reverse complement strand
GTGTTGACAACAATGCATGATGGAGTTACACACAACTTTACTGTCATCCTCGGAGAAATGCCAAGTCCATTATGATAGATTTATGTTTATTCCTGTTCCTCCCATCACGGACGAATAAGTTTGACAGTTACTCCGCCTGAATTGGTGTTCCTTTGATTGATATCCTTTATAACACCACATTAAAACAACATTAAAACAAAATAAGACATTGCGGATACTCCTATTACTTACCATCCGTACTTTTCTTTTTCGATCTTAGTTCGTGTACCAGCAGTGGTAAAGTTCGTATAGACGGTAGGTATGGTGTGTATAAAGTCGCATCTTTTCATAAAATGTAGAACCGTTGACACCACTGGATGCTTTCGGATCTCATGTTGTGCAGCTTTACGGTGAATGTCAGTTGCCGCGGTTGCGCGGCAAAGCATCACTTAGGCCAAACGGATTACCGATAGCGATTACTGTATCTCCAACTTCTAGATTAGATGAATTTCCTAACACTAGTGGTTTAAGAGAAGATAATAGTTGTCGTTGAGGTTGACTAGCATTCTGCGAAATTTGTAGAACAGCTATGTCACTATAGATATCGCTTGCTAAAACCTTTGCAGTATATCTATTGCCATCTGGAAATGTCACATCCACTATCTTTGCGTCACCCACAACGTGACCATTGGTAACAATATGTCCTTGCTTATCATAGACAAACCCAGAACCTAATGTAGTAGTATTTGATGATGACTGATTTGAAGCATTGGCAGATTATATTCCTTACATGAGCTTATCAGAATCATTAGCATGGCTGGCTGGAAGTACATCAAGAGTCTAGGAGATCTTCAACTCCACTACCTCCACCAAAGTCAAAATCGTGCTCAAATCTAGTGCAAAAACGGTGGAGGTATAATTTATAATACTATAGAATATCTCCACCTGGGCCAAAACGTGGGCCCCCTATGGTCAGAGTCCGCCTCCGATGGTGGTCAGAGTACCACCATATCCTCATCTGACATTTACTTCTATGGTTGTTTTGAATGAGGTTTTAACACATGGTCATATAAAAAGAGCAGTCACAAATTAAACATACCGGATGACATCTTTATTTCCTTGACCTTGTTTTGAAGCAGTAACTTGTATATTTTCTCCTTGTCATCAGCTCTGACAGTAAGTACAATTTCATTTAAACCGCTTCTATAAGCAGATAGAACCTGTTTCTTCACAAGTTTCAGGATTTTCCTGCCAGTCCACCAATTAGATTTGACCGTGAAGGTGATAGAAGCTTCCAATGTCGATAATTAATAATCATAATCATCACAATATGAATTAATAACATAGGTTAGTGGTAAGAGAATAAATCAAATTTGTAAGAAAAACTCTTGAGGACTTCCTCAGAGATTATCGTAAGTCAAAGTTAAACACTTCCATAGATAACGTCATGGGTTTTGCTTTACGCAACGATAATCTGGTAGCTGTATTTGAAGAAGTTGACGCCTGGTATTGTTCCCAATATTTCAGGTCAAATGGCATGACAGAAAGGAATCTTAGGTTTATCACGATATCATATAACAGCCGCTTAATACCTGATTCTTGAAGGGCGTAACTGATCTCGGTAATGTCGATGTTACTAACTAAGCGATGCTATACTACTGATTTTAAATACTTACAAGTAGTTTAATTGTCTTATATGACTCAAATTGAATTATCACAAAAACGATTTGATGGAAAGATTGCAGTAATCACTGGTGGAAACAGTGGGATAGGTCTCGCCACGGCAGAGCGATTCGTTAAGGAGGGTGCTTATGTTTTTATCACCGGACGACGCCAAAGCGAAGTCGATAAGGC
>JBAVTY010000315.1:0-7118 GCA_049696495.1 Candidatus Nitrosopolaris sp. | reverse complement strand
GCAGGCTTTCAATACTACAAGCTAACACAATACATAAAATACAAAGCAGCACTATAAGGTATTAAGGTAGTTCAAGTGTCAGAAGCAAGGACTTCACAATATTGCAGAAAATGCTATCAGAAAGGTGTACGAAAGATACAAGGATTGTTTACATGTGCTAAATGTGGTCAAGAGAATGCTGATAGAAATGCCGCTTTCAATATTGCCTATCGGGCTTTAGGATATATTTCTAAAGTAGGGGTAACCGTGAACATGCCCAAATTAAAGTTAAGAACTTTTGCTAGCATAGACAGGAATGCAATTATGACAAAAGAAGCCACCTGTTTTGATAGGTGGTAGTTCACTGACGCGAATCTACCCGACTACGAATTCAAAGGCACACGATATATTGTAACGGCTAACTTATTGCTGCGGCCATTCTCACCCCCTAGCTTTAAGAAGTAAAGATATACACTAATAAGTCGTAATTGCGCCTTTACGTGTTCTATGACTCTCTTGTTGGTGCCCAAAATTGGATCTTGGAAATTAGACGACCTTGTTAAGGATCCAACTGATAAAGAATTTCAAGAATTTCTGGAATCGATTGCAACGAAGGTAACGCAACTTGAAAGGAGGCGCGGAGATCTTCATAACAGTGTTTCGGCAGTAGAATTCGAAAATTTTCTTCATTCAATTGAAGAAATATCAGAAAAGGTCAATATAGCTAGTGGTTACGCTCATTTGAGTTATGCGGCTGACACGTCTTCAAATGAACGGGCCGCACTTGTAACAAAAATGGCAACGTTCGGATCTAATATCGCCAATAGGCTTCTCTTCTTCGACTTATGGTTCAAAAAAGAAGTAGATGAAGAAAACGCACAACGTTTGATAGAGTCAGTATCTCCTGTATACCGAGAACATCTTAAACATGAACGGCTACTTGCAAAGTATACATTAACAGAACCCGAAGAGAAGATCATTAATACCCTCGAAGTTACAGGGACCAGTGCTCTTATCAAGATCTATGATAGAATGACTAGTGGTTTTGAATTTGTCATGACACTTAAAAGAGGTAGGAAGTCAATCACGAGGACATTCACTAATAGGGAAAAATTGCTTACCCTTACACGTAGTACAAAGGCTGAGGAAAGAGAAGCGGCATACAATTCTCTTTTACAAGTTTACAAGAAAAATAGTGGTGTATTAGGTGAAATTTATCAGAACCGTATAATTGAATGGCGCGATGAATGCATGACCATGCGTGGATTTAAATCACCAATTTCAGTCACGAATACCCACAATGACTTGGACGATACAACTGTGGAGACTCTTCTCGATGTATGTAGACGAAATTCGATAGTTTTCCAAGACTATTTTAAACAAAAGGCAAAGATGCTTGGTGTAAAGAAATTGCAGAGACATCATCTATATGCTCCTTTATCAATAAAGGCATCTGATCGGAAAAGGTTTACCTATGGTAAAGCGATTGATACTGTACTGCAAGCGTTTGAAGATTTCCATCCGAAATTCAGAGAATTCGCTGAGAAAGTTTTTAATGAGCAGCATGTAGATTCTGAAATAAGAAAGAGTAAGCTAGGCGGTGCTTTCTGTTCTTCCATATCGCCAAAAATGACCCCATACGTGTTATTGAATTTTGATGGTAAATCTAGAGACGTCTCTACTATGGCGCATGAATTTGGACATGCAATACATAGTATGTCCGCTTCTGATAAACCAATGATGGTGTGGCATGCTCCTCTTCCACTAGCTGAGACTGCATCAGTATTTGCAGAAATGCTGCTTAATGACAAGTTGTCTGAAGGACTAACGAAGGTAGAACGAAGGATATTACTTGCAGAACAAATAGATGATATGTATGCAACTATTATGCGACAGGTATACTTTACTCTCTTTGAAATTGATGCACATCGAGCTGTCGCTGAACAGAATGCTACGATAGATATGGTTTCAGAATTATATCTGAACAATCTAAAAGAGCAGTTTGGAGATTCAGTAAATGTTACTCGGGATTTTCAATGGGAATGGCTTTACATACCTCATTTTTATCATACTCCATTCTATTGCTACTCCTATTCATTTGGAAATTTATTGGTGGTGTCGTTATACCAGCAATTTAAGTCAGAAGGGAAGTCATTTATCCCAAAATATCTTAATATATTGTCGGCAGGAGGTTCGCAAAAGCCCGAATATTTGCTTAAGGAATCAGGGATTGATATCTCAAAGGATGAATTCTGGCAACAAGGATTTGAATTAGTTGCTGCTAAAATACAAGAGTTAAAAGAGATGGATTAATACGAGCTTGGATTAAAAATCGCTAGGCTAAAACATCATAGTACAACATTACTGTTTTTTCCAGCCATTTCTTAATGAAGCAACAATTCCTCGTTTGGTATTGGGAAACCAATACCGTATTGCATCCTAGATCGATTCGATGTAGACAGAGATACATCGAAAGGCAGCCCTGATACGCCTAAAGAGGCAACTTTGATAGACGACAAAGACCTTGAAATAATGAAACCGTTAGAACCCCCAAGGTTTTAACGTGGGGAGTATTCAGTGATGAGTCATTGGTAATCAAATAAGTGTTTTTGACCAAAAGTTGTAATCATTAATCATAATATATGTTGCTTGTCAGGAACAGGTAATAAGAAAAATCCAGAAAAGCGTCAACAGAATCGATTACTCACCTACGATGGCCACTCCTCCGATTGGGCTCAAACTTGACTTGTTGCCAGGGTGTCTAGCATCAATAGCGAACAGATAACAAACATAGGATTAATCACTGTGATGGATGAATACGATACAAGATGATTTCCATTGCAGCTTTATAATTCATTGTACTTGGCAAGTTCGAACACGTTATTTATATCGTGTTCTTCCATTCATAGTAGCTGTTTTGTGTAATCCTATGAAGATCATATTTGGCTTCTAAATCTGAGCTAGTTTAAACAATACGTGAGTTCCCAATATTCTCGATATATTGCCCGTAATCGATCAGCTGGTAGATCCAGTGCAATTACTACTTCTAAAGTTGTTTTACCGCCAGAAAACTATTTCATAGCCTGAGTGATTTTCGATTTTGATTTAATATCATAATCATACGTATCTTCTAGTTGGCCTTCCAGTTTTACTTTGTTTATTATGACGCCTATATCACATGCTAACTCTATTTGGTGCTGATTAATATACACTGCTAGTGAATTATCAACAGATATGCAAAGTGGCCTTAATTTATCATGCATGGCTTAATCAATCCATGAAACGAATAGAATCGGTCGAATGCAAAATGATTCCTGAAGATTTGAGTACAGTAATTGATGGGATACAATTCGAAGAAGCTAGGCTTATACATGAACATTACCTTGTTCCTGTAAGATTAAAAAGGCTAAATCATTTTGTTATCTGTTGTATTACTTGTGGCGATTGTTATTGTAACATTTGTGGTAAATTAATTAAGCATTTATAAAGACACACAAGAATATCTTTCAATGATGCGATTTATTGCTCTCGTAATACCTGTTCTGGACTAGTAACATCAATTTCTATTCTCTCTTGCGATTTCAATTATGTTATTAACATAGTAGCGTCTATTTTTTGTCATTCCTTAGTCTATTTTTTGCCATCCAGAACTGACTTCGGTATTTCGATTTTTCGTCGAAAAATAATTAAGAAAGTCTTTCGAAATGTTGGCCACTTCTGCAAGACTGAGTTCATCAGCTTCGTCCTTCTCTTGACGAATCCAGATGATATTTCCATCAAGATCGATCTCTAACCTTTTCGATCTCTCAAGATATCTGAGTATCGTGTTTATCTTAACAGAGTTCAAAGTTGGGTGGAGTAATTTTCGCAAATCTCTAACCTTCGGGTATCCGTTCACCTTTTGTATATTGGTTAGGAAAAAGTCTATATCGTCTTCTGTAATCTCGTTTGAAGGTCGTACTTTCTTCTTTTTTGTAAATTTGTTGGATCTGATAGATTGTTATTGTATCTATGCCATTTAAAGCATTATGCAATATCTGTAAGGTATGGGATAGTTCGACAGATACTACTAATATCTCAAGTTTTTGATCGAGCTATTACCTCAAAAAATCAAGTTAAGGGATACAGAATAGTAATGCGATTACATCTCTTGAAACAGTAGTCTCAATGTTTAGCCGTTGCAATGTTCGCTAGCTCGGTCCTTATAAAAACACTGCGCAACCTTCAACGCGATAAGATGAAACAAGGTGTCTATTGCTCCCTTTGAAACAGAAGACGAACATATAGGCATCTCGTGTGAAATGGTAGATATTCCAAATTGTTTATAGTACATTTGACTTTTGTTGATAAGCTCACTTGTAGAGTCGGTCACATTGCTGGTACAACTGGCACCGCTTCATTCTATATCGTCTTACTTCAGTGACTATCTGTCGTCTTACTATGTCGTCCTTGAGCGGCTTTCCTTCTGGTTTTTACCTCTGGCGAATCTCTATATCGCTTGTTTGCTCGAACCTTATGATGAAGCAGTGGATTCTTGATGCGTTCATTTATTCCTGGTGCACCGGATATCACTACAAGCGGAGACTTTTCAGCAAACGCTTGAGCAGTAGCATTAACAACCTTCAGTCCACCTACACAATATGTCACACACACAACACCCAATCCATTAATACGAGCATATGCATCTGCTGCAAATGCTGCTCCTTGTTCATCACAGGTGTTTATTACCTTAAGTTTATTTGATTGAATTAACTGCTGATAGAATCCAAGCACAAAATCTCCAGGGACACCAAAGATATGACGAACACCGTGGTCGTATAATCGTTGAATAAGGTAGCTACCGACATTTTGACTTAGGTCAGACATAGGTTAAGGTATTGAATATATGATCTATTTAATAAAAATTGACTATCTCTATGTTCCGTTAATGGGGATAACAAGATTCTCGACGAAAAGCTGGAACAGCTTCATAGCATTGATAGTTTAGCAAATATTAAATTTTGGGATTTCTACAAAAGATAGTTCGTTAGTAATATATATATGATAATAACGGATCACGTTAATAATTACCATTCCTGAATCCCCTAATTGAGGTTGCAGATTTGGCTGCTGCATTTTTTCGACAGCAAATATGTTAAAACGTAAAAGAAATGAAATGGAAGAAAGACTGCTTCTATCTTGATACGTGAACTAACCTGAACTCAAGACGTGGGCTTATTCGTCATTCCAGACAGTTAAAAAGAAAGCGTTGGGATTGTTTCTCTTTTCTCAATTGTCGTTTATTATACACAGATTTTCGATCTTATCATAAAGGGCATTTATTTGCAACTGGATCTCTAACTTTTCGACTTGAGTATTTAGAGATTCTCTCTTTTCGTATAACTCCGTAATTTGTCTGTGCAAACTGTATCTCATAATTTCAATCGACTGATTCATGTACCTTGAGACAATAATGAAAAATTATATCATTGACTGTCAAATAATTTTGTCCCTGTTGACAATATCTTCTATTTGTTGTGATGGTGTACACTGCTGAGCTCGCTTCTGAAAAACACATGCCAGTCTTTTTACCATGCTTCCAACCGGATAAAGTGCGTCATTCAGTGAGGAGTGTAACCTCTAACCTATTCCCCTCATCTAAATACGGGGGTTTCAGGGCATTCATGAATCTTTGTTCAGTACTCCTTTATAGAATGGATATTTTACGTCATCAATTCATGCATTCTAAGATAGCTAGCAATCGTGTCATATGGGGAGATATAAATGATAAATCTTTCAAATTGGGTATTGCGTCACTTTGAGAAAGATGAACCTACTCCATTAATAGTTACTTGGCTTTTTGCGAGGCACTTTTCTGATGCACTTAGAGACATTAACATTAGATATAACAACGCAACTACAATTGAACCTGTTAATCGTTGATTTCTCATTTGAATGACAATGCTTGTTAGAACAATTAATTAATTGTATTATCGCAATAAATCATATAGCAAGTGCAAGCGTCTAAAGCGCGATTGTAGTGGCTTGGAAAGTCGATCGATTTCGTTACAAGTAGCGAATATTTTTAGTCCCTCCGGCTCGAAATAATACTGACAGTTTTTCCGATCTACTTTGACGCGACCATTCTCCATCAAGTTCAAGGGTTTACTCTGAAAGACGTGCGGAAGTTTGTCAATTTCGTCCAGGCAAATGGTCTTTGATCTTTCCTCTTCCAAGACGTCCAAATAATTATTTGGACTCGGAACAACAATTGCGGCCCTGCGATTTTTGTGTGAGGTGCTTTCTACTGATTATTACATAATCTCCATGAATCAAAGATTGTTGTCGTCACCGGGACGCCGATAATTATCAGGCCTTGCATTTCAATAGTCTTCTTAATTGTGAGAACTGATCGGAGCTTTCTATTAAGGCCTTTGCCCAAAAGTCTCTGCAAAGCGCATCGACAGCGCCAAAATCCGATTCCTGATCTATGCGTACATTATTCCTTCCTTTGTTGATTTAGAACTTTGTCCTTGTCCTTGTTTCTGTTCATCATATGATTTAATTATCTTTTCCATCATTGTTTTTATGTTCGTTCCTTGTTCGCGAAGTTTTTGCGTATCTATTTTCAAGCTTTCTTTTTCGGTGATTTTACTAAGAGATTCTATTAGGATGGCCGCTCCGTCCGGATCCGGCATCCCTCTTGTTGAATATAGGAGTACTGCCGTCGAAGCAATACCATTTGATAGACAGGAAGATAAAATTCCGCCAGCCATACCGCCTACAAAAGCCGTAGTCGGATAATCGTCGATATCATCTGCTATTTCTTGTTTCCTATTTTTCACGTCTATGTTATTTTCATTTTCATGAATAAGATTCGCTGCATCAGCCTGTCTACCATCGCTTGACAAAATTATAGCGGTCCTTTTCGGATCAGGTAATCCTTCCACGGCTATGCCATCCAACACCACAACTTCGTTGACCTTGTTATGTAGAGCCCAATTCATAACTGCATCCAAAACTGAATACATACCTTCAATCATTATGGGTGCTTCACATACAAGAACACAAACGTCGCCTTTTGCATTTGAATATATTCGAAATGGGTGCCTCAGTTTTCCCTCAGCGTAAATTACACCTGGTACTATAAACTGAGATTC
>JBAVTY010000314.1:0-2056 GCA_049696495.1 Candidatus Nitrosopolaris sp. | reverse complement strand
CTAGTCGTAACCGTTTCCGGCACATATAGAAAATTGGAATTTCTCCTCGGTCGCTCTTGTCATACCGATAAATGAGCACTAGTCATATGTGAATAGAATTTATCGTAAACTTGACAGGAAGTTAGATCAGTCTGTTTCCGGTCTATTATGTCAATTAGGAACTTTGGAATTATTCGGAATGAGATTTTCTGCGATCCATCGTGTTAGTTTATTGTGCATATCATGATGAGATACGTCCAAGACTGTGATTACAAATTCTCTACTCCGTATTTCTTTTTTGAACTGTCTCTCATAAATTAAGAGCGCCGATTACTACGTAAATTGAATTATAGGTGTGTCAACTTCTTTCTGAATGTATATGTTATATTTGATGTTATCAAGCATATAATAAATGCATGATAATTTAGCCGGCTTCGTTAAAAGCCTAGAAAATAGAGGATTACTGGATTTCAATATACTTGGGGAGAGCGAGGAACATTTCAATAACAGACTAAAAATTCAGAAGTATGTGTATCTAGTAAAATATTATGGATTAGACATGAATTACGATTATAACACATACTTACACGGACCATATAGCCAGCAACTTGCATGGGATTATTACTCCCTGGCAAAGAACCCCGGAAAATATGATAATGCAATGAACGCAACTATACGAGATCAATTCTTCGAATTAGTAGGGAATAGAGATACTGAATGGTTTGAAGTCGCATCCACATTACTGTCTCTCCACGAATATTTTAGGGATAGAGAATCGCTATCAAACCGAACCGCTAATATGAAAGAACGTATACCAATCGAAACCATACAGTCTGTGCTCAACGAATTAGAACATCTAAAATTAATCACTTTTTGAATTATCCATAATCAGCTAGCGATAGATTCAGTATTCGCGCTATTTCGTGCAACGAGAGAAGGCTATCCGGCAGCTCTATATACTTATAGTGGAAAAAACAGAAAAATTTAACCTTTGCCTTATATAATAAAGATGAAAAGTGCAGAATATAGCCAGATTGGGAACACCTATTGAATGTGACGAATGTAACAGAATGTTCGAAATCACGGTTTGCTGTTATTGTGATATGAACATCTGTAAGAAATGTTATTCACAAAATCTAAAGCACGAACATTTGAATATATTGCACAAGTTGGCGAGACTGCAGGTAAAAACGATAGCACAACAAAATATTTAACGGCAGCAGCTGTCTGCTCGTTAATCCACTAGGAATTTCAGTAGGAATTGACATGGGTATGTTATTTCTGAGGAATTAGCGAAGTCATGCGTGGCGTATCGAGGCTGCTAGGCGGCCTCCTGTAGTAGGCTGCTAAGCGAAGAACGGATTACATAAAGTTGTAAAGGTAAGGCTGTTCCTAGTGTTTGGAGTTTTATAATGGCGTAATATCTGGTTTATCCTAACCTAAATAGCCTAACTCTTACGAAATTATATGCATGGCATCAGCAGTAATCCGTTATGCTTCGTACTTCATTTATCCAACAGAGATAAAAAAATCTCAATACTAGATTAACTAACCTTAGATAATAATCGCCAGCTACGCACACCTTTTTACGTTACTTTTGTAATCGCTGTAGGTACAGTAGCCGCCATGATGCTTACTGCTCTTAGCGTTAGGGTGACTACCGCTGATGCCACTGGATGCAGAAGAATTAGAATTTCTTGGAAGCGACAAGTGATTAATTCGTGGCATTGGATGAAATAGCTATGACGAACTGTTCGATGAAAGAGGGGCGAGAGCAGTATTATTCTGTGTTATTGCAGAAGACTGCTTCGGAACAATCCCATTCATACCTGTCACATTGATGCTATAAAATTTTGTTAGGTTTACAGGATTTGCTGCCGTTAATTGAGCAACAGATGGTTTGATATACAAGAAATTATCCTTTGTATCATATCCCAGATCATTTACTGTTAATACCTTAAAACCATTGTCATGTAGATATTTCATTTCTCGATCAAATAAGGTAACATCAGTGCTATCAGGTGTCTTGTTATTATCTATCCTGTGATATGCTACTATAGGAACAGCTAATATAAGC
>JBAVTY010000313.1:0-5083 GCA_049696495.1 Candidatus Nitrosopolaris sp. | reverse complement strand
GACCTGGTAATAATGTACTTCTAGCTAGTACTAGTCAGACTACTGATAATAACAGACTATATGGAGGTTTTGGAAATAATATCTTCATAGGAGGTATTGGTAGCACCACTATGATAGGAGGTAAGGTTGGAAATGACCAATTCTACGCTGGAATAGGTCATGATATTATGATAGGAGGAAGGGGTGCTAACTACTTTGATTGTGGCCTGAATGGTAATGGATTAATACTAAACTTCAATCCAGCCAGAGGTGACACTAAATCGCCTGATTGTAAATTTGTAATAACAGTGGCTCCTAATGGTGCTGCTGGACCATCGTTGCCACCATTTTGAGTTTGTAAAAACATGCTTGTCGACGTCAATAGTGTGATAACTAAAACTAAGAAAAAGTTAACACAATTAAGCAATGCGATAGCAGAATCGGGACTTTTAATTTCTAATTGTATTAATAACGGGGGGACGGTCTTTTTCATGGGGAATAGTGGAAGCGCGGCGGATGCTCAACATATTTCAGCAGAGCTAGTCGGAAAATACCAAGAAAAAAGAAAAGGTCTTCCTTCAATAGCACTGACCACAAATACTTCAGTCTTGACTGCTATTGGCAATGATTTTGGTTATGAATTTGTTTTGAAAGACAGGTTGAATCAATGGTAGCTCCAGATGATGTAGTAGTTGGCATAAGTACAAGCGGCGACTCTCCCAATATACGTAATGGGGCGTGCAAGAAGATAGGTGCAAAGACAATTGGGTTAACTGGCGAAAAGGGGGGTAAACTGGCTGACATCGCAGATATCACCTTAAAAGTGCCTTCGCAAAATACTCAACGGATTCAAGAGTGCCATATATTGGCAGGTTACATTATTTGCGATATAGTTGAAAGGAATCTGGACTAGAAATTCAAAAGATAGAGCGATCGTAGATCGTCGAGCAATTAATTCCGTCGGCGAACGACATAACGAGTGATCTTAACTTCCAGATACAATGTGTTTTTTATTACCTGATCATTATGATATTGCTCTTCATAATCATCCGAATACCGACTACTATTGTTTAGCCATTCCTGAAATTCATCTATTCTGCTATTCAAGACTAGTATATGGTTATTAGACTCAGTATTTTGAGCCTATAGCATTTCTATATCGTTTAAGGTATTCTACTTTCCATTGCAGACATTCTAATTCGTGGTTGTCGGCAAGTTCCACTCCACTTGAAAACAATCTGAAAGTTTGTGACTCTTTTGACTACTCGCTGGTTTTAATTCAACTGTTATAACTTCGTAATCGTTTAGCAGCTCGGCAAGTAGATATGGTGGCTAAGACGTGACTTTATATTCCACGGATGCGCCTATTAGACGACATGATCCTACACCAAGACAGCAGCATGGTCTATCTTCGAATTCGTTTAATCTAGTCTAACCAAGCTCTTCAACTCTACACTTAACAATGGGCTGAAAAACAGTCAACGATAACATCAATCTAAAATAAAAAATTTAATGATTCCTTCTATGTGAAAGCTGCTTTTTATGAACTTGAATAGGCGGTTGCTGTTGCTGCTGTACTGATAACCTGTATTCAGGTATTTTCTTCCTTGCTCGCAATTTAGCTTTATATTTCATGTATCGTGGTCTAGTCCTTAATCTATAACCACAGCATGGACACCACAAGCCTTCCCATCTTAAGAAGATATGATATATGCCAAAAATATTGATCAATTGCCTATGCTAGGAGCAGCAATGCAGAAGCGAGGAGAAGAGTCGAGCTTGAGCCGGAAGCACGGACATGCCATTGCTTGTAGTTGCAGCACCGCCTTGGTTTGCATTAAAACCTCTTAAATTCCCTCCTGGAAATGCTGCCGGACCACCGGTAGTGTTGGCTTGGTTTGCATTAAAACCTCTTAAATTCCCTCCTGGGAATGATGCCGGACCACCGGTAGTGTTGGCTTGGTTTGCATTAAGAGCTGTTAAATTCCCTCCTGGAAATGATGCCGGACCACCGGTAGTGTTGGCTTGGTTAGTTCCTCCTGGAAATGACCCCAGAGCACCAAATATCTTGGGTAATCCAGGACCAAATATATTATTATAAGGTACCGTAATCACAAATTTACAGTTAGGTGCTTTAGTATCACCTTTAGCAGGATTAAAGTCTAGTATTACTCCATTACCATTGGGACCACAGTCAAAGTAGTTAGCTCCACTGCCTCCAATCATAATATCTCCACCGCCGTCAAATAAGTTGTTTGATCCAGCATAAAATTGATCATTGCCCCTGCCGCCCACCATAAGGGTCTCACCACCTCCTCCTATGAAGATGTTATTTCCGGGACGGAAATACCCTCCTGAACCACCGTAAAGCTGAGCGGCGAAAGAGGGACCGGACATGAGAATATTGTTACCAAATGCAGTAATTACTTTGCAATTACCAAATCCACATTCTATGACATCGTTGCCACCAAGACCGAATATCTTGGCATTGTTGACGGCAGTAGCAATTATTATATCGCCTCTTTGAGTACCGATAATCGGTGGACACTGTTCTCCAGTTGTTGAATTTACTGCAGAATTCTGTGGACACACGGGCGCTATCAGATTTTTAGGAATATTAAGGAACGGTGCAATTGCAAGAAGAGGATTCCATGAGCCATTCGGATCTTTCGGATCTTGCGTGGCCCATGAGGCTGATTTGTTGTAGTAATATCGGAGATTTGAACCTGGAGTTAATTGAACACTTTTTGAACTTGGAATAGGCTTGTTTTGAGTATCAGAATTTGAAATAGACTTATTTGGGTTATTAGAAATTGAATTGTATATACTATTATGAGAAGTTGGGATTGACTGACCAGGAACAGGCAGAAACATACCTTCACTACCACTGTTACTAAGTGGAAGTGCATTTGCTGTTAATGGCACTAATGCATTCCATAGAAGCATTATTGCAATGGGAACCGCTAACTTGATACTCGAGATTAACAATAATCTGAAAATCTCTTATTCCTTTTTATTGGATTAGACTCAAAATATTAGTATTTTATTTAGTAATATTAAAGCATACTCACAGTATTATTCATTAGAGAGATAATACTAGAGTCATTAGTAGAAGAATGCTCTATATCTAAATCTGAATGAATAATTTGCTTAGTATTCATATCTTGAAAAAGAGACGTCAATATGTCGTTGCAAATCATCCCAGAAAGAACAGTACCTTCGATCCGAATCAGCATCGCCGTCTAAATCGGGTTCCGTTAAAAGTCTGATGATGGTTATATTATTGAATAAACAACACAAACTTTTGCTTTAGACTCGTATTTGAAATAGCTCGTGTTTGCCTCACCCATGCCGCTTAATAGGTTGTCTATAGTCCTTCCTTTGTTAGACCTTTTCTATATTCGGAATATCTCTTTTCAGATCAGGGTGAACCTATAGTATAGTGTTATTTAAGGCGTGCCAAAATGTCTCGCCCTTTTGAAGTTAATTTATACTGTTTTACAGAAACCGGTACATGATTATCTGATAGAATATATTCGCCTTTTATCAGTCCAGTAGCCTCTAATTGTCTCAAATGGTAATGAGTGCTCAAGCCTGCTATGGCTCGTTCGCTTGGTATAGAGATGTTTCCTGAAGAGGCTGGTAGTCATGGAGGACATCATATACCATTAACCCTCGTAGGACAGAATCAAAATATCACAGTGTCCTGTCCAAAAGCAGAGCATTGGATTAGTACGGATGTGCAAGGAACAATAGAGTTACAAGGCTATTGGACACATTTTCGGCTACCACCTTTACCCCCAATTCCGACGGAGCATATGTAACAATCCCAAATGAAAACTATCGAGACCATAGTGATGCTACCTCAGAAATATTTACTCAAGCCGGATATGCTGTTACGCTTTTAGACGATGCTCTACAATTTGAGTTTGTAGGCGTTGGTAATGTTTGAATGTATTGAGTTAGATAATTTTTACAATATTTGGATGGCGGGTTTTTAACCCCGACCAATTTTACCTACTTCTTTCCTTTCTTTGCATTGCATTGCTTTTACTGGTTACTTTTTCGCCATTATTATTTGATTGCATATCTACTTGGTAGATTTATCATACTTTTGTAATTTCTAGTATCAAAGAACGATTGAGTCTTGTTAAAAATGGTGTATACTCCAAACATGGTATTGGGACTATTTTTTTGAAAGGGGTATGTGGACTTATCATTTATCCATCTCCTTTGCATACTTGCTTAGAGTCGCAATTATCTGCTGGATTTCTTCTGGTCCATCTTTCTTTCGTAAAAGTTTACTAACAGAGATGACCTCACGAATGTCTCCCTTGGTTTTATACTCCTCTCCCATCATCTCTGCTACTTCTTCCTTTAACTTGGGGCAGACTGATATAGCGACGTTTAGCAATTGTTCTTTTGTATATCGCGGTAAGTGCAAGCGCCTAAAGCGCGATTGCAATGGCTTTGATAACTTTGAAATGTCATTAGACGTAGCAAACACTTTAAGCCCCTCTAACTCGAAATCATATTGGCAGTTCTTCTGGTCTACCTTGACATGACCATTCTCCATCAAGTTCAATAGTTTATTTTGGAATTGCTTCGGAAGCTTATCGATGCAGCTTGATGAACACTCGTCCCGAGGTCTGAGCGATAAGAAGCGTCATTTCATGTCGTTAATAGGAGGTACCTTCATCCTCCAATCCCATGTATTTCCTAATCATGGTAATGCGCTCCAACAACCTATCTATGCTCTCACTATCCCCAGTTCGTCTGGCCGCATAAAATCCCTGCCAACTTTTACGCAAAGCGGACCAAGCAGACCCCCACGTCATTTGCAGCTCTGGTATATAGATACTATTCCGCTCTTCATGATCCATATCCTCGATATTATATCTGGATGATAGATGTTTTAGCATAGATCACCCTCCGTAGCATCATTGAGAACAAGCTGCAAAATTGGCGTCATTTGATCGTCAGGCGGGTAAGCGAAGTTGCGCATGCACTACATTTATACATTTTCTCCAACAACAATGGCCTTATTTATATAGGCTGATAGAAGAGCCGATAGATGTATTCAGTTCTGGATACAGTAGCATAC
>JBAVTY010000312.1:0-3383 GCA_049696495.1 Candidatus Nitrosopolaris sp. | reverse complement strand
CACTAGTATGGACAATATGATAGCTATAGCACCAAGACCAACTAGCACACCACGCTTCCAACCAGGAGAATTTGAATCAGTCATCTAATGAAATATTATAACAATACCATCTATTTAACCAAGCGATAATGGATTTCTTGATTTGTTTTATAGTATTTTGTTAGGTTACTTTATTTCTGTAAATCTTCTGGCGTTGACGGGGCATGGTAGAGCAAATGACTACTCAGCATGGGTCTTCTGAGCTTCAAGAATGCTGAATGGAAAGGCAGGTTTTATAGTGGAAGAGTTTAATGGCAATGTTAATCACATAAATATGCTCACATTGTGGCCGATTTGGTAAGAATTAACGACTATTGTGTTGACAGAACTTCGTAGCAATACTCCGTATTATTTAGCGTCTGATTAATCATATCAGTAGTAAAATGTTTACATGGTAGATTTACTTCTTACCAAAATCCCTACTCCCCGGAATGTGACTTCTTAAAAAATATAGTTTAATTGTACTGTCTTTCCCGAAATCTAGTACCTGCAAGCTGATAACTTTTCATCTCCAAAAACTTCTTGGAAATAGCTTTGTACAAAATAAGACTATTTAATCAAGATTTCATATGCTATTTGGTATAAGCTAAATTGAGAAGCGTGAAATCATATTTACAGTCGATTAAAACTAATCACGCAACAACTTCGGTTGCACTATTTTATTTTCTTTACACATATATCGCAGTATTTTTCTATTAGAGAAGCCCCTTCCACCTCGAATAAGGCTTCTTGAGTAGCTACGTTACCACAGTGTGCACAGAATTTTGTTTTGCCTCTGTGTTCATCAAATGGTCTTAAGGATGTTAACCTCTTTTCCATTTGATTTTCATCTCGTGAGCCAACAAGTCCGACTCTTGCAATATTATCCACCATTAATTAGGAATGTCACCTATATACACCCTTGTGCAAAGACTAGATCACTATCTTTTCTTGGTGGCTGTCAGGGTTTATAAAAAATCATTCTCTTACGATGTATCCTGCAAGAACGTTACTTTTTCATCCATTTCAACAAAATAGTGATAGTTAATTTTAGGATCCGGACTACACCATAATAGAACTCAAGATAACCATCGCCGCTAGAGATAACGAAAAAACCATGAAGAATCTCACTATAACATTAGACCTTCTGGAAAAACTCCAAGAAGAATTTGAACAAATCACAGAGGGAGGACCAGGTGAATTGTTCTTCATTCTTGGTATAAACTATCTTCATTCGACGATACAAAGGATTGTTGAATGATCGCAAGGCAAGAGATGAGATTGTACGTTTGTGAATTGCACAAAGCGTGTAAAATGCTTCTAGAGGTAATTATTCACAGCCCTATATTTAAATTAAGCATAAATAGTTCGCAATATCGATCCATTCGATGGCTACTGAATTATTTGCGTCTTTACTCATTGTTTGTGGCTTTTTAATATCAGTTTCTGCTATACAGCGCTACGCGAGTAACTTTATCATTCCTGGTGTAACAATCATGATGTTCATCGGAGCCATTTCAGCAATCGTTCCAGTGTATGGTTCGGACTTTAAAAGCGTTTATGATTCTATCGTAGATAAAGCTCCTGATTTGATCTTATTGGTTATCGTTCCGCTCCTAATGTTTGAATCAGCACGAAAATTAAGACTAGAAGAAATTAGAAGACAAATAATACCAATTGGATTCTTTGCTATAATCGGCGTAGTCCTCACCATCTTTCTGATAGGCATAGGTGTCAGTACTATTTTCAAAGTCCCGATTATCGATGCATTGTTATTTGGGTCGATTGTGGCTGCCACAGATGCAGTAGCTGTGGCTGCTGTTTTTAAGAGATTTTCGATTCCTCAAAGATTAAATCTAATTATTGAAGGCGAATCACTCTTCAATGATGCTACAGGTGTAATTTCTTTTGGTGTTATAAAAACGATAATCTTTTCGAATGTTGCCTTCTCGCTAATAGATACTTCACTTTCATTTCTTTGGGCTATGGCAGGCGCGGTTGCTATTGGAAGTGCTATTGGATATGTTGGTGGTAGGGTATTAAACAAATGGGAAGCAGATGATCATGTAAATTTCACTTTTTCAATTGCTCTAGCTATTGGAGGATATATAGTAGGGGAACATGTTTTCCATGTTTCGGGCGTAGTTACAACCGTTTTTACTGCTTTACTATTGTTAAGGACAAATAAAGAAACCATTACAGGAGTTGGCCGACTATTCCATATGTACTGGGATTATTTAGGATTTATTACAAATGGCATCTTATTTTTTCTGATAGGGATTCCATTGTTCTCATTATTCTTGTTACATTCTAATATTTTGTGGCTTCTCATAATAATAGCCCCAATTGTTGTAGTAATGATATCAAGAGCCATCGTAGTTTATGGAGGAAGTATAATTTTACGTATTGCTAGTGTTCGTATACCATTTCAATGGCAAAACATTCTCACCTTGGGTGGGTTGAGAGGAGGAATTTGCGTAGCCTTGGTGTTATCTCTTCCAATAGAATATGAATTTAAAAACCTGTTTGTCACTCTGACAATTTCATTAATTGCAATTAATCTTATTGTAAATCCAATACTGTTAGATCGATATTTAAAGAAATCAAAGGTGATGGCATCACAGGTAGAACAAGAAGATTAATAAATAATGAATATGAGTGCCCTTTTGACATCTTATAACAGATTCCCACTAAGTCAGGTGACGACACTGACTCCACTGGAATCGGAACTTACAGTACTTGGTGTCGTAGTCCAAGTCTTTCGGGTCTAAAGCAAGCTTTTATTTTTCTTGTCTTGTTGATACCATAACATACTCTAAGTATAAAACAAATTGAAACTTGTCTGTTACCATGATATTTTAATTGAACTCAGAATATACACTAGCAACATCACAAATATCAATAGCATCAATTATCTTAGTAATCATAGAGGGTTGTAAAGCTATTCCAGACCATTTATATGACTTAAAATTGATTTATTCAAGGCAGTGAGTACACTTAATCTACTAAATAGGTACAACTAATCTTATGGAAATACTTGGCGTCAAGACGGGGTTGTAGCTTTTTCTCACTTCTTTCATTGTTCTAACCGCAGTACTAGGATTTTAGAGCGTAAACTGAATATCCAGTTACTTAAAAGTAAGTAGAACTAACTTGCTCTATGCAAAAAACATCTTCGAAGAAAACCATGGTATATGCCATTTTCGCATTATTGACATTACCTGTCTTTAGCACTGCTGTTCTTTCGGCATTTAACGGACCAACAAGTGTATTTGCTCAGGAACAAAAGTTCAACTCAAAGCTCACTGGTCAAGGTGAAGTTCCACCAAAAACCACCGAGGCAACAGGTACGGCCTTTTTTTTCT
>JBAVTY010000311.1:0-5239 GCA_049696495.1 Candidatus Nitrosopolaris sp. | reverse complement strand
ATTAGAAACTAAGGTGAGAATACTAACCATGTCTATCGTACCATATCTCTAATGAATTTGTCATAAGCTTCTCAGCTAGCCAGCACAACATCGCATCCATTACGGGGTCGAACGTGTACGTCAGCTTGATACAAGGGATGAATCCTATTAATAGAATGGCAAGAAGGTATCACTGGATTTCAGACAATTGTAAAAGTTTCATATTAGAGCCGCATTCAGGAATCATAAGTGACTGTAAATGCGTTAATGTTCTCAATATGACGTCTATTGATTCAACGGATAACCAACGAATTTCTCTAGACCTAGCTACAGGCAATAGTGATAACTTAAGATCATGTGTCTCCAAAGTAACTTCTGTACTTGCGCCTATTGGAAGGTATACTTTACATAAATGGTTCGCTTCACAAAATCCAATCTCTGGGAATAAACATATTTCCGATAGTAATAATATTTTGATCGAACATTATGAAATGCCCCGTAAGTTGGATTGGAATCTCTTCAAACGAATTTACGATATTCATCCAGAAAATTACGAACAACTAATCTCTATTCATGGAGTTGGTCCTGCTACAGTGAGGGCTCTATCACTTAATGGAGAACTAATTTATGGAACTAAAGCATCATGGCAGGATCCGGTAAAGTATAACTTTGCCCATGGCGGTAAAGATGGAGTACCTTATCCTGTTGCACGAGAGGTCTATGATAAATCAATTAAATACCTCTCTTCTGCAATCGAAGGCGCAGAGATAGAAAGACTAGATAAAATTCAAGCTCTAAAAAAATTAGCGCAATATTCGGCAAGGATTTTCAATACTCGCGATAGTCAAAGATAAAATTTGTTTGTGAATCAACTCTGACGCGATTCTACGGCCCAACTTTTGCTTCTATAGATGCTTCATCATCTTCTTTAATGTCTTGGCTCTCAATCATCCGATTCGGGATACACCATCTGTGCTCGAGCTGTATGTCTGTGTAGCCGTCGTTAAAAACTTGGGATGCCAACAGGACCCCCCGGGAATCCACTACCGCCCGGGTCACCTGGGCTGCTTGGGCTAATAGGACTTTCAGGGCCAACATTTCCTCCGCCTGGGTGACTAATAATAGGACTAACTGGGGTAATATGACTTACGGGGCCAATAGGACTTCCAGGGCTAATATTACCTCCACCTGGGCTGCCTGAGCCAATAGGGCTTACGGGGCTAATAGGGTGACTAATTATAGGGCCATTAGGACCACCTGGGTGACCGATAATAGGAGTGCTTGGTGACAAACAATGGGATTGCCTGGATGGCAAAAAATAGGACTGTTTGGATGCCAAATAATAGGACCACTTCTGCCGTAGTTTCTATGGCCGTAGTAGCCTGGGCCGCCATTACCGCGATCACCGATATGGCCACCTGGTCCACTATGACCCCGTCCGCCTGGCTGACCAATAGGACCGCCTCCGACGTAGTGGCCGTAGTGCCTATAACCGTGATGATCATGATAGCTGTGGTGACCTCGATGTACTCCTTTATACGCAGATACTTGGTTGTAGCTTTCAACCATAGAACCTGAAGCAAGTAAGAATACTAATGTCACGACGATACCCTCAAGAACAATACTTATTTTTTGCTTCACGTCCGTGTAATCAGGTACTTCAAATAAATCGATTTAAGAACTCGCATGTACTCAAATGTTCTATACTACAGCCGTATAATGGAGTAAAAAAATAATGGAATAAATATGAAGTAGACTGAACTGGTGTAAGGGTAGAGGCGATATTGTACCGTAATCCTCTATGATTGATCATCTCCCTGTTTTTTAGGATATAGAAAATGAAACACTGGTTTTAGACCTATTCAATCGATTCTAGTAATCTTATTTTGGCGGGATTTTTTTGTGATCTAAATTATTTTTCTAACGTACATATGGGGGGTACTTCCCGCACAGTTTAATCCCTATCGTAACAGAGGATAGCAGCTGAAAGCAGGCGCCGGTTATTGCTTCTACCTATTGCCTTGTAGAGTTCTAATTGTAGCTGCCTCTCTATGATCGAAGAGTTTCTGAAGTTGAGTGTATGCATAACCTTCAAATAATTTTCCTATGCGACCATACGGAATTTCAAAGTTGATCTCATCTAATACCTCAGTCTGTTTTTGGTCGTTTATACTGTGGAATATATGCAAATGTGTCCATCTTTTAAACGGGCCTTTCACCATTTCATCTAAATACTGATACGGTTTCAGGGATCTTATCAGTGAATGCCACCTTGTCTTGGAAATCATTAATTTAGCTTCAAGCCAAATTTCTGATCCTTGAGTAAGCTTTTCGCTTGTGGCATTAATAATCTTAAGTCTCATCTCCTTCGGAGTTACTATTTCAAGATGTTTGACATCTGTATAAAATTCCCAAACTTTATCGATAGGACTATTCACAATAAAGCTGTGTTTAAACGCCCGCAACTGAACGAAAATTAACAGACCGGATATTAAGCATATGGCTTTAATATCGAGTACATTATAGCAGCATTAATCAGAAACCGATGAGGTATCTATCCTCGAACATAGCGATATCATAGGAATCCAATCGGGTCTGCAACGGTTCCAATAAAATAAGTGGATTGATATGTCTTAGTGAAAATCGCCGTTAAAATTTTATTATAACTATTGAATACATTGTTACTTAAGTCGAAGCGATTTATTTGAATAATACTCACGGTATGCTTAGAGAGATTACCGATGTATTGATACACTATACTCAATGCTAATTGGAATTTTCTTGTAATTGCTAGCAGCTGCCTCCGATTCCCGGTGGCATTCCCCGACCGACCATCAAAGAGGTACAAATGATGTAAAGAAAAACAATAGAATAGAATGTTTAATGTCTGTTTCTAATGCCTATAATATACTTGAAATATATCTGTAGATTTCTACTATATTCTTAGCGATTGTTATGAAGCATCTCGGATATTCTGCTTGAGTAAGATGTCTACTGAGAACTGAACCAACACGCCCAATATGCGATATAGGGTGTGACGTATCCATATGTCTTTGTAGACGAGATTGCTGTTGAAAACCTTGATCACATCTAATACAAGTAGTACTCAATTGAGAAGATTTCTAGCAGGCAGAAGGTAGGAGGGTGCTGTGATTCAAATTTTATTGCTCTATCAATGTCTTCGATTCTCTTTTAAGAACCATGGAGCTCTTGTGAATTAAAAGCTTAACTGCGGTATAGGCTCATGTTTTGAGGGAACTTATTATTATTGGACTAATCTTTGACATAATCAATCCAATTGCTTCTATCCAAGGCAAGGTCAGAAATCGATAGAATAGTTTCAAAATACTTATTGAAATGTTTTCTTCTCGTTTGCTTTACCAAATATGCTTCCGACGCATCGATGATAATATATGTCAGCAGCGTATCCCGGCGGCAACCAATCATCGTCTAAACCTCTTTTCGACGTCAATATTAATGCCATCCATTGGAATGTCGATAACGAACTATAGGCCACCTATACCAACGCAAATGACTTCCATTACCTTGTAGTTGGGTGTAATTTTATTTCGTTCGCATTAGCATGGTTCGATGAAAGAAATATGTCATTGTAAGTTTGCATTAACAGAACTATCCATTTAGTAGATGCCAACTTCACAGTAACTTCCCAGAACCGTTATTTTTTAGGATATTTATAATACAGTGCGAGAACTATCGATTGTTTATGAATGGTCCACAGGAATACCTTGCTAATGAGCGAACTTTTCTGGCATGGCTACGAACCTGCGTAGCTATTATAGGATTAGGGTTTGTTGTAGCGAGATTCGGACTCTTTCTGCAAGAATTTGGAATTACTGTAAAAAATGGTACTTTAACAAATATTTCAACTCACTATACTTCATCCTCCCTTGGTGTGGCGTTGGTATTAGTAGGAATGGGGCGTGCCATCTACGCGTTAAAGAACTATTTACATACAAACCAGGCAATTGAAAGTGGAACATACATACCAAAAAACTCTTTCATTTATTCTGCTGTTATAGGTTTAGTGATTTTCGGAGTCGTAATAGTTGCTTATTTGATTTTTCTGGCATAATAGTACCCTTTATCGACTCTAATAAGGCAGTCGCAAAGTGCAAGCTGACGAGCAGAGGCATTCTAAGTGCTCTTAGTACTTCATATTGGAGAAACTTTTCTTAGATTACGAGTTGAAAATACCCCAATGCGATACACTGGGTTGAAAGGTGACCCTCATAGCCTTCACAATTTCTGATCACCCAATTAAACCAATTAAAAAGACGCTATGGGCCATTTATTTTTCACCTGGTTAGTCTCCTTACACACTGGGGATCAGTACCGGCATGGTATTTGCTAATCTGAAACCCTTTGATTTTCTAAAGGTACAGAGGCTGGTTTCTAAGCCGTGTCACGTATAATACGCCCAAAGCAAAAACCATATTGGAATCCCTAGAGGGATATTGTCAACAAGGTATTACAATATGTCAACGCAGACAAGATGGATTGCTGAAAATCTTCGATCGAAAGAGTACTATGTGAAGATCTATTTTCAAAGCTCTTTGTACAGAAGCTAGAATCTGGTTTGAAGATAATGTTGTATAATAAAATCATGAGTATCTGAACGAGACAATATCAGGACACAGGAGTCCAGTTTGTTTTGAAATAACCTGCTCTGCTTTACCGGCAATTGCTCCAGTCATGTACAACTTTTCTTGGTGGCTCAGAATGTTATATCGCTAAAATAAACATGAAAGGATACGCATCCGATATATCGTCACCTGTCGAAGACATCATAGGAATGAAATCGACATCGTTTTCTCAATTTTTGAATCAAATTTGTCTTGCACTTGCCGCTTTTTTTATGGTCTTGGTTTTCTCTTTATTTAATTCATCCATTGTCATTCCATTAGCCAAAGTGATGGTACCGCTATTATCATCAATATTGTCCTCAGTAAAAATAGCAGCGAACGAAGCATTATTTAATGTTTGAATAACTGATTCATCGTCTCCTGATATGTTAAGTTCTGATTCCTTTAATGGAATTACAGAACTGTGTAACTCTGTCAGCAGTTCCATCTCTGACGGAAAATCGGAATTAGTAAACATAGGAAAGAATTCAGCATCTGTATCTCTGTCTACCGCTACTTGATTTGCAACATCGATCAGCTCGTGGCCTTGTACCGAGTCTAGCACTCATGGGAGCACCAGTCAGGATCACCGATCAGGGCGCGAGCGAGAGGAGGTG
>JBAVTY010000310.1:0-3220 GCA_049696495.1 Candidatus Nitrosopolaris sp. | reverse complement strand
TTTTGAAATTGTCTTTGGTTATTGTCTCCGTTGTTCCTAAAAAAATAGATTCAATATAATTTAATGGCATTGTATGGGACATTATCAAAAATGCCAAGCCTATGCTCAATGTACTTCCACTAAGTACAAACATAGTGCTAGTTCCTGCAGCTACCCCCCTTTGATATCGTGGAACTGAGTTCATTATTGATGCTCTGTTTGGTGAAGCAAAGATACCCATTCCTGCACCAATCATTGCTAAAGGTAAGAAAGTTTCGATGAAAGTAGATTTTACACCTAAACTTGTAAGCATAAAGAATCCAATTGCCGAAATAAAAAGGCCAATAGACGATATTACTCTAGATCCATATCTGTCGGATATCCATCCACTAAATGGTCCGAAAATCGATAATGCTATAGAAACTGGAAGAAGATAAACGCCTGCATCAAGTGGACTAAGTCTCATTGTAGGTCCTTGAAGATAAAATGTCATGATTAAGGTAAATGCACCCCTCGCTATTGCATTAAAAAATATTGCAATATTCCCGCCTAGGAATGACCTTATTGTAAATAATGATAGATCCATCATTGGTTTAATTACATTTGTTTCTACAAATACGAACAATCCTATTAGGGATAATCCTACTATAATAAACAAATACATTTCAAATGGTATGCTATTGAAAATTTGGAAAGAACCAAATGTTATTCCTACTAAAATAAGGAACAATCCCATTGCTAAACTAGCATTGCCTATCCAATCTATTTTTTCTTTTTTAATTGTTCCTAATTCACGCAGCTTTGTATGGGACCAAATAATTGCGAAAACGCCAATAGGTATATTTATCCAGAATATTGACCTCCATCCAAGATACGTAGTAAGGAATCCTCCAAATACGAGTCCCATTACAGATCCGACCACAATTGATATTTGATTAATCCCAAGTGCTCTTCCTCTTTCATTTTCTGGAAATGCATCGGTAATAATTGCAGCACTGTTTGAGAAAAGAAAAGCTGCCCCTAATGATTGGACTATCCTAAATAACAGCAGCTGTTCTCCTGTTTGAGAAAGACTGCATAATGCTGATCCTATTGTAAAGATAACGAATCCGATATTATATAATTTGACTCTTCCAAACATATCTGAAAGCCTGCCAAGGTTAAGAAGAATAGATGCAGTCACAAGCGAGTATCCAAGAACTATCCATACTAGTGTGAGAAGTGATACGTGAATGTCCGATACAATAGTTGGTAATGCGATAATAACTATATTCGCATCAAGGGAAGCCATCAACGTTCCAATCGTTGTATTACTTAATGCAGTCCATTTGTAATTTATGGTCAAATTAATTTATTGTTTTATACCTATTTGCATTTTATACTATATAATTGATAATTGTTTCTATGCCAACATATCATTAGCTGTGGTACCAACATGAATTTATTGATCGTTGCTTATCCTGGGAATAAAGGTCTAATTTGTTCAGTGGTAATCTGAGTAATTTTCGATTTTGATTTAATATCATATCTTTCTCTTCTAGTTAACCTTTTTCACGTTCTCTGTCCCTTTTTCATTTGTTTATTAAAGTCCCTATGTTTGGAAAGGACATATGCATTATCTACGTCATTAACTCTAACTACTATCCCAATATAAATAACGCATATCGTCGTCCATCCTTTATTAGATAGTTGAAAAAAGAGTAATACAGGATGGAAAGTTTGTGATGGGATTATCAGAAATAGATAGTAGCAGTTGTTAGTGATGGTGGATGAGAATCTATAAAGTCTGTAATAGAATTCAAGGCTCTTAATCTGTTGCCCACAACATGTTGTCATTAAGGAATATTCATGTGCAAAATGTGCAATGTTTTATAAATGTTATAAATGAGATATTGTATAAATTACCTGTAGTGCGAGGAAACAAATCGTCCGCGATAACGGTTTGTATTATAATAGCAGTAGTACTTGCAACCGCAGCAACAGCAGCAGTTGCCGTTGTTTCCTCTCCTTCAATATCATCCCAAAGAAATCAAACTGCTCTGCAGACAAGTCAACAACCTTACAACGCTACAGAATGTATGATATCCGCATTTAAAACTGCAGATTCACTTTTGATACAAGCATTAAAAGATATGAATATGGGTAAGATTCAAGAAACGCATATCCAATTGAATATGGCTAAAACGCAAATCGAACAATATCAATTAACATCTCTTGATACAATGTCTAACCCTGTCCTTCAGATATCAAGAGAGCATTTGTTGGCTGCTGAACAGGCCTTGAAGGCGGGAAATACTGATCAAGCAATCTCAGAATTAAATGTGCTCAGACAGGTGCGATTGCTGCATCAGCAGGGAATGATGATAATGAAACTTCCTATGGCTGGCGAGCTCAATTCCACGTTCAATTCATTAGAATCTCATTTGTTGAGAGCCGATGAGAATATAAATGGTTACAACATCCAAGGAGCAATTTCAGAATTAAACCTTGCTAATGATCAGCTATATGCACATCAACTAGCGATGCTTAGTATTGTATATCCGTTTTCTAGTAATACAAGAATACACTTGAAGCAGTCTATCGATGATATAAACTCAGGCAATACACAACGAGCAATTTCAGAATTAAAAATAGTCGATAAGTTACTGAAAGCGCACGAACAGGGAATGTTGATGATGGTAGGAAGGATACTGTAACACAGTCTTAGTACGGAAAAGGATAATTCCGCCATCTTTCCGTTACTTGTTCAATTTCTAGACTGTTACTATGAAATTTCTGTAATGGTGTTCTAGCAACAATTGTTTTTCATTTTCAGTAAGACTATCAAAGTCTTTTCGATGATAAGTATAAAACGCTTTACATATTATTACATCGTCATCGTACACATCAAACTTTAGCGGCATGGATGCTTCGTATTTCGTGTTTTTACCCTTCTAATCAGATAAAACGAACCCATATCTGCAAACACAAAGCAACCACTCCTAGATTGATTTTGGGCACCGGAATCTTCCTATCTTTCTCCTGAACAGTTTTCTTCCGTTAATTCAGAATTTGAAGAGATTTCTAAGGAATCCAAGATAACAAAGACGTCTCTGAAATCAATTGAACTAGATGTGATAATTGCAAATTCTGATTCGGAGCCGGAATATAAGAAAAGATTATTTGCAATGGAGAGGGGACCTGCAATTCTGGGTCAGTTAGCGAAACACTCACTGGTTGGAAAACCTGAAGATATTATACA
>JBAVTY010000309.1:0-6843 GCA_049696495.1 Candidatus Nitrosopolaris sp. | reverse complement strand
GACATGGTCAAATAATGAATTTGAATCTAGTGCTACAGGCACGACCACAACCAGTACAGAACGCCACGTCACTAGAATCAATTCTTCCTTAATACAATTCCCTCTAAAATTAGTCAACTACAGTTATCCTTTTTCCGAGTAGCTATTCTAATGTCTAGTTTGGGTAACACACGAATGACGAACGAATCATAAACTAATAATAATTAAGCTAGGACATGTACATCATTAAACTGGTCTGTTATGGTAAAAGGAATAGAAGTTACAGAATTTGAATGGTATTTGCGCAACCATTTGTTTAGACAGTCCAATGAGGGTAGAGAAAGATTTCGAAAAGAAGAACTAGGAGAAGAAATGTCGAATTTGTGTTTTAGATACAAAAATTCTAATTTAGAAAAGCTAAATGAACTCGCAGATATTGTTATTCAAAATTTAATTTCTCGTCAAGTCTTGCAACAAGTCAAGATAGATAGATCCCTGCAACTATCCAGTAGACTTTCTAGATCAAGATGCTCCAAGTGCTATTACATATCGTATCTAACTAGGAATGAACCTAGAAAATGCTTAAGATGCTCATCGATTGAATTACGTGATTTTCCTTGATTGATGATTAATGTTTTAACACAACCATTGATAAATTTATACGATAAATCTCATAAATAGGGTAAAAGATGCTACTAATGATAACTTCTCGATCGCATTAGACTATCCGATAGTAATGGTAATGGTAATGGATGCTGCAGCAAAGCTAAATTCTCATGAACCCATTTCGTTTGGTATAATATGTTCAATCGAATGACGTAACCAACGTTTTGCATAAAGTAAAATCCTAATGAATCATGCAACACAACATTTTGCGATCAACACTATCATATCGATTTGGTGTGTATTCTAACGAACAACATCATCATCTCTTAACTTGATGGTTTCATTATTAAAATTATAATCGATTAATAGCGCCATTATAATTGCGCGTACTAATTGCGCGGAGAATCAGAGGTCGTAACCACCCCCTTGCAGATCCTCTACACAACATACTATGACATCTTAGCGGATGTGGATGTCTGGCTCTTGCAGACGCGGACTTCAAAATAAGTAAATCTAGAACAAGTACTGATTTCATAGATCATGTTATAAGCATAAGGAGTTATGTCAAAAAGAACAAGATAAAACGATTCATCCTAATAACAGCATTCTCCTGTACTTCGGACAATGCTAAACAGGTTGAAGAAATATGGAGGGAAGGGAAAGATGCCGTTGACCGTGTAAAGCAAGAATTACCGTGGAGGTTATGATATCGGTCATAAACAGATTGCATTACTCTACATTCTTTACACAAGTGTCGCAGTATTTCTCTATTAAAGTAACGCCCCCGTCTACCTCGAACAAGGCTTCTTGAGTAGCTACGCTACCGCAGAGTGCACAGAATTTTGTTTTGCCTCTGTGTTCAATAAATGGTCTTGTGGATGTTAACCTCTTTTCCATTTGATTTTCATCTCGCGAGCCACAGCAAGTCCAACTCTTGCAATATTCATTTAATGGTTGGCAACTTGGGATTTAAATGTGTACTCAATGGTTATTCTTATGTGCAATATTCTTTTGAAGAGCTTCGATAGGTGACTGCTCGTTTATAGCTGATAATTTACCTTTTTCTATTTCTTTCCTTGCCCTCAATTCAGTTTTAAGCTTCAAGTTTCGTGGTCTAGTCCTTAATCTATAACCACAGCATGGACACCATAATCCGTCCCAATTCAAGAAAGTTTCGCATATCTGACAGCGTTTCTGTCCTGTAGAATATCGACCGATCCCACGTGGCTTCAGTGCCTTATGACGTACGCATATTCCTTTACAGACCATTTCATTCTTTCCTTTTGTATTTCTACCCCATAGTCATCCCATGGCAAAACCAAATAGCAAATATAGAATGTCTCTATGCTCACTACACTACATCGGGGGATTAGCTAGATACAACTAAATATATTCAATTTGACCTTATTAGGTTATCGTCATAGGGCGAGCAACTACAAACAAACCCACAACTACAGCAGCAATTTTAGATAGATCTATTTCCCCCTATAGTTGAAAGATGTTCGCCTCTAGAATCCAGAATCTGTTTCTTTATTCATGGATTCCAGACATACTTACATTTAATTAACAACCGGTATATTTATAATGCCAGCAATGATATCCTAGGCGTAAGCATTTTCGCAGATGAACCGTTCATTCAATATTAATAAAAATAATGTGTCCTTACTTGAGTGTATTAAAAGCTGGTTTTATTTTTTAAAACGATATCCTCTTTACCCGCTTGTATTAGCAAATTTCTATAGAGCTTATGATAATTATATCACAATGACTGTTTGTTTCTGGAAAAGAAGATACCCTATTAAAGCTGCGTTAAGAAACGGTAAAACTGTTACAATCAAAAATGAACGAACATTGAAATTTCCTTGGCATATGATACCTGAAGATGGCATAGTGCGTAGTTTGGGATATGAGATCAGATTTGATACAGAAAGAGAAATTACTACAATCAGGTCATGTTCAAAGAATAACGAAATAAGACTACATGATAGCATAAATAATGGAGATATTTTTGGAATCTTTTTAAAAGATCAATATGGTATACTGCCAGTCAACGATGCAATAGTAGTAGATGTAGGTGCAAATATAGGTGATTCGGCTATCTACTTTGCACTACAAGGAGCTAAAAGGATAATTGCGGTAGATCCATTTCCACATAATTACGTTATTGCGAAAGAGAATGTGGAATTAAATAAGCTTTCCAAAAAAATTAATGTGATCTTAGCAGGTTGTGCTAGCGAAAGTTGCTTTGTTTCAAGTAGAGAAAATTCCATCTTGAATAAATTAAAAGACGGAACTCAAGTCACAGTGAGTTCCATATTAGAAAGGAATTTAAATTCAGAAAAAACTTTTAAAGTCAAGCTTTTCAGTTTAACAGATCTCTTAAATGAAAATGACATTTATAACAAGGCAATATTAAAGATGGATTGTCAAGGCTGCGAGTACGAGGTAATCCTATCTTCGCCTATTGATAGCTTAAAACGGTTTAGCCATATTCTAATTGAATATCATCATGGGTATAAAGATCTAAGAGACAAACTATTGACTTGTGGTTTCAAGGTCTCAATTAGTCAGCCGGTGTATATTAGAACGCATGATATAGGAAAACCGATGTACGCAGGAGTCATTTTTGCTGTGAATAGTTATCGTTAATTTTATGCAGCCGTAGTAGCACATATGTTTCATTATAGTCTCACTTAAGTGTGTGTGTGTGACTGTGAAGATGGTGGCGTTCCTCATCCTGAAGACGAAAAAAAGATAAGGGATATGAGCGAACTACGGAAAGAACCTGGATCGATGTCGGGTTGGCTGTCTTCATGACTCTCAGACTTGTAATAGGACAAAAGAACAGTTTGAAGTCCAATTATCTCAAATAAATTATTTGATTTTGCACATACAGCATCTATAGCATCACAATCTGACTTATCCAAGCAAAAGTTAAACACCTGCAGATTATCATTTATGTGGTCAACAATTCATATTCTGAAATTGAATAAGTTAGCACACAGCGTACTAGGGTCACCTAAACACTTACGCAACTGTTATCATTAGAAAGACGAATAGATCTACAGGCATAAATTACAATCAGACCAATATACTGGTTATTTGTAAGAGAGAGGAGTCGCAATTCCTACAATCTCTTAATAAGATCGAAAAGATAGATTCCTTATTCAATTCGCAAGACATAATGATAATTTTAACCGATGAATGTTTTCCTGACGAATCCTATCCGATTGAACCCTTATTTACACAAGTATGTAGCATTAGCGAGCTGGCCAAAGAGAAATCAAAATGTGGGTTAAACGTCATAGGTACATTGCCAGGAAGACTGATCGAACAGGGGAAATATGAGGACGCTATTAATATCGAAACTGGATGGCATGAGGCAATACAAAAATTTGAGATACCAATTACTCCAATTTGCCTGTACAAATCAATTCCAGATAACGTTGAAGATCGTTTTTTGGAAATCCATGATCTTGTGATCAAACATGCAGTTACGTCAACTGGTTTACTATAAGATGATGGTAAGCCTACATCATTAAATAAATTTGCAGATGTCGGTGGATTATGGACACAACTAATTTTTTGAAAACATCATTAATGTCAGATCCTAATTCTAGGTGCTTGTCATGGTATCTTTTTGCTGGTTCAAGGGAGGCGAAAACAGAAGTAGGATCTTAATAGGTGTATAACTATGGCAGTCCTACCGACTCTTCTTTAAAGTCATTTCAAGTAGAGCTGCCAAAATAAGGAAGGTAGAAAACCAATTCGGCTTATTGCCAGAAGTGTCACATGTAAAAAAGCAAGAGCAACAAACATTTGTTCAATCTGTCTATCTGAAAAGGACAGAAAACGAACTTCATTCTGCGACAATTGTTTGAAGCAACACAAATATGGGGAAGATATGGCTCTGCCGATAGTTAATTCTCCGCGGTCAGGTGAATGTGAATATACAGGAGACATAGTTAGGATGAATGAGTGACAAGTGCATATTATAATAGACACCTGTTACCAGAATCTTCAAGGCCGGTTTAATCGAACATCAACACTATGCCTGTTATAATCTGTTATCTTCGCATTTAGCCATTTTCATGTATGAAACACATTGTAAGTCGATGTAAAGTAGTATACTATCAAGACTGGTTAAAGAGGGAGATTGACAAAAAAATAAAGGATCTCCATACAATAAATTTGCAACTGTCCCTTGGAAGATCGAATTTTTCTAATGTTTAATAATGCGTCTGCTAACTATACCATGACTATTTCCTTTGCCGTTCAATGACCTTGTCGAAAAAATAGAGGTGTTCTACGGTACCGAGAAAGTTATAAGTGAAGAATTGCTATTTTTTTCTAAAACTAGACAACACATTGACACTTGTATGGACTATACGAGACCATTATTCGCTATCGGGATCGAATTAATAAAGAGATCCTTTGTCGATGCCAAAAATAGAGGTGTGAAATTGAGATACCTAACCGAGATCACAGATGCTAATATTTCCTATTGCAAGGAGCTGATGTCGATTGTAGATGAGGTTCGGCATCTCGATGGGATCAAAGGCAATTTTATGGTAAGTGAGATAGAGTATCTTGCTCCTGCAACTTCACATGAGGAAACAAAATTGGCCCCACTTATTATCTATAGTAGCATCAAGGAAATTGTAGAACATCAACAGTATGTGTTTGAAACACTTTGGAATAAGTCAATGTCTGCCGATAAAAGAATCAGAGAGCTTAAAGAGGGAGTGACAATACATTATCAAACCAAGGTAATAGAAGACCCAGATGATGCTGTCAAAGAAATCAGTCGTATGACAGCTAATTCAAATGAGTTGCGCGTGTGTCTGACATCAGGAGGATTGCAGTATGGCTATAACCATTTCTTTGAGATAAATAAAAAATTATTGGAGAAGCAAAAGAAAGGACAACACAAGGGCATTAGATACATTAGTAATATTACCCAAGATAACGTAAATTTGGTCAAAGTACTTCTGGATGCCGGTATCCAGATAAGACATATCAAAAATCTACCACCAATGAGTTTTGGCGTGTCAGATAAAGAAATAGGTGCTACAATAGAAAAGATGGAAGGGGGAAGAATGGTTCAGAGTCTATTGCTCAGTAACGAACCAGCATATATCGATCACTTTCGTGCTATATTTGAAGATCTATGGGCCAAAGGGATAGACGCGGAGGATACGATAAAAGAGATCGACGAAGGTACGGATCTGACAGATATAGAAATTATCCGAAATCCAAAAGAAGGGATAGACCGAGCTTGGGGTTATGTAGAGAAGTCAAAGTATGAGATATTGTCAATATTTGCAACACCAAACACATTCCGTCGTCAGGTCAATATGGGGTTATTGCGTCTGCTAAAGGATGCAACAGAACAACGTCATGTTCAAGTCAGGATACTTATTCCAGGGGACAAACAGATCAAAGACACTATAGACCAAGCAGCGAAAGTATGTCCACTTGTAGACTTTAGAGTTGCTGAAGAAAATATGCAAACGAGGATCACCATTGTACTAATAGATAAAAAGGATTGTATGATTGTGGAATTAAGAGATGATACAAAGGACAGTTCATACTACGCGGCCGGATTAGCTACGTATTCCAATAGCAAATCAATTATCTCTTCATATGCTTCTATATTCGAAAGCCTCTGGAAGCAAAATGAACTATATGAACAATTGAAAATTCATGATAAAATGCAGCAAGAGTTTATCAATGTAGCTGCCCATGAATTACGCACACCTATACAACCGATACTTGGATTAGCTGATATTCTTCGCTCTAAAGAACTAGATGGAGGACAAGAAGCAGAGTATCTTGATGTGATAATTAGAAATGCAAAAAGACTCCAAAGACTTACCGAAGACATTCTAGACATAAGTAGAATAGAAAGCAAATCATTAGGCTTAAAAAAAGAGTCATTCAATCTAAGTGAGATGATATTAAATGCCATCGCGGAGTCCAAGACCCAGGTTGCTAAGGAACACAAAGATACTAATCTGAAATTAGAGTTTATAGACTCTAAAGAAGGTATATTTATCGAGGCAGACAAGAACAGAATTAATCAGGTGATTTCAAATCTCCTAAGTAATGCTATTAAATTCACAGGTACACATCTCTATCCGATTTGTAGGTCCTTCTTCTACAATATCTTTGGCATAATCACACATATTCATTCTAAGACATACGGTCCCGACCATATTTTGACAGTCCTTTATCATGATCTCGTGAAGAGGCTGA
>JBAVTY010000308.1:0-4991 GCA_049696495.1 Candidatus Nitrosopolaris sp. | reverse complement strand
AATACACTAAGACTAAAGTCGATAGAATCATATTTTTAACAGAAGAACTAACTCAACAGTTAAAATCGTGGTTAGATTATAAACATCGAATCCGACGAGTATGCCACCAAGACAAACAAAAGGGTAATGTCATAACAGAATACCGGACACCAGATAAAAAAGATACTGACCTGGTATTTGCAGTTTACCAAGACACAAAGATACCAAATCCTGATTTCCTATATGATGATATAGGTAAATCATTTGCAAGTACATTAGATCGTTCGGGTAAAGGTAATAGGGAAGACGGTAATCAAAGGCGTAGAGAGATAACCCTTCATTCCTTTAGACGATTCGTGAAGACTACAATATCGGATCTCGGATATGCAGACTTTTCTGAATGGTTCATAGGAAATTCTGGTTCTACATATTGGACAAAAGAAGGATTCGGAGAAGGCAGAAATATTTCGTAAGATTGAACATTATTTGACATTTCTAAATATACCCCAGCTGGAAAGACGAGGTGCAGATATACAGAGCAAGGTAGAAGAATTAGAACAACTAAACCAATCAATGAGAGATCGCGACAAAACGAAAGATGATGCAATTGCGCATTTATCAGATCAGCTTATCGCTGGTCTCTTTGCGATACTCCAGGACGGTACTGATTACTTCAGAATAAAAAATATCCCAGATAATGCTGAATCTCGTGAAATCTTGCGAAGTGTAGGATTAGAGGTTTATGATAGCGTTGATTCCATAAAATCCAGTGCTTCTTCACTTGCGAGCAGTGATAGGCGTTCAAACGTTAGCTAACTATAATACTGTGTAACGCTTAAGCAAGTCTTTTTACATTTGTAAGCTATCTAATTAAAATATCCGATATGATGGTATATCCCATATGATCAATTCAAAATTTGTAAGCAAGAAGATATTGATCCCAGTAGCCATAGTAGTTGTAGCTGGTGGTCTGACCATATGGGGACTTCCGGCTATAGCCGTTGTAAACCAGACTATAAATAGTGGCGCACCTGGCTATACGCAGCTGCCAACAATTGCTGGTTCAGTGAACGTTCGGCAGACTGCTATAAACTTTCTGAAAGATAATCTAAAAGTGTCTTTTCTACAAGCTTCTGAAATTGCTGGGAAGCAAGTCGCCAATGGTACAATAGTAGCAGGTCATCTGGGAGTGGTACGAGGATATCTAGTATACACTTTCTTTGTAGTGAATACTCAAGATCAGACAAGACATCTGATAATGGTAGATGCAGGAAATGCTAAGGTTCTATATACAAGTCAAGAGAATTTTCTGTTTGGCTAGCTCCTTAGCATGTGTTTTATCGCCATTGGTTGTTTGTTATCTTGTAAGATGAATAGTAGTAGACCATGATCTGATAGATCAATACTGATAGCTGTACTAATGCAGTTGCTTTTTATTTTACCGGTAAGGGGTCTAGTCTAGTTATTTTAACTTTGCCGGTAGGCAATATTTCAGTGTGTCATTACTAGAGAATAGCGTGCTAATCGATATAATGTATTAGTGAGTCAGGTATAATAATTTAGGTTAGATAATTACATGTTGATAAAAACTTACACAGACTGTATTTTTTGCTGTGTTTGTACGTATGTAGTAGCAAATAGTAGAGTTGGTCTTTTGAACTTCTAGACATTGACATTTATAGGGCAGTTAAACTGGAGTAGGGAATTGGATCGGGAAATTATTAATCAGCTTGACATACCAACTGGTTTAAAAGACCTGCTAATTAGTCGTGGTTTTACAATTGAACAGTTAGTAAATATGGAGTCCAATGATATAGCTAAGGCGCTTAGCATCGATGAGGATGTAGCACGACTTATAGGTGCTGCTATAATGAAATACATTGAAGAGCAAAGGAGACGAAATTAGTACAAGAGCAACCAATCACAGTTTATAAGATAAAGTATGCATACACCGCTATGTTTACGGGTTTTGGTTTTTTCAATCTGTTTTTTTTCTCATGCATGGTTCTTTCAATCTATAAGGATTTCAATGCTGGCTAAAGCCCTTTAATATTTTAGATCATAATAATAACTGCTCTAGGAAGGACAAGTAAAATAGTGCAAACACCAAAAAATTTAGAGATTTTGGTCGCCGAACCAGATAAAGATATGCAACAACTTTACAATCTTTATCTTAAGAAGTCAGGGATAAGAGAAGACAGAATTATGGTAGCAGAAAGTGGTAAAAAGTGCGTAGAGATTTTTGAGAATAAAAATAAAAATAAAAAACAAATAGAAAATTACGACGATATTCTTGTTATCTTGGACATGCATCTCAAAGATATGTCAAGTCTTCATGTAGCCAAAGAAATCATGAACATTAATCCTCAACAAAAGATGATCCTTACTAGTACTTCATCCCTGAAAGATGTTAAAAACGGCGTAAAAGACGTTTCGACTATCGAAGAGGATACGATATTAATCAAACCGTTCAGATTTAGTCAATTATAATCTTTACTCAAAATGTTTTCACGACAGGATCTCACATGTGTTCATCACTCGACCTGTGTAAAGATGAATTTTATGTAACTAAAAATATGATGTATGGCGAAAAGATGTACGTGTAACGTAGTGACAACTTTCGGAACCAGCCAAGATCCATAGTGTATGCATTCTCACAGACCATACTTTCAGTCTGCCTACTTCTCCGCCGCTCATAGACCATCCCGCGTGTTGATTCAATATATTGGATTTTAATTTGATTGATTATTCAGTTAGGGCACTGTGTCGGCGTACATAAGGATTGAATGGTTTAACTAAAAGGCACTTTATCTTTTCTTTGTCTTCATTTGAGATAGTATCATCTTTTAATAGCTTTGGAAAGAACTCTTCTTTGTAGTATTTGTAAACTTGGTATAGACCAATAATAGTAAGTTGTCTACCCCAACTGTTCCTACCAAGTCCCAGAAATAGAGGGGAGTTTGGATTGTTTCTGTTAGGATGATTTGATAACCAATCTTTGATATAGGGTATCGACTGGATTAGTGGAATATACCTCGTACCTGTCTTTCCATTCACTAGAACTTCTGCGTATTGCTTGTTATCTCTCAGTTGTTTTAAACACAATATCTTTTATTTTCAGATTCAATATCTCATGAGGCCGAGCTGATAAGTCCCTTGCCATTGTATGATAGCAGCGGTCTCGTTTGTTGGTAACCCATTTTAAAAACAATAAATCGTCTTCCTGCGACCATAAATCAGATGGTTTGTAGCAACTAATCTCTTTCCTTTTGAGTCTTCTAATGCCCATGATACAATCTGGTTTTCTCTCAAGTGCGGATAATTCACTCCTTCTTCTTGGGTCGTCAATGTCAGGATAATGCAGCCATTTGAAAAATCTAGATAATACTACAAGTTTTGTATTGTAACTACCTATCCATTTGTGTAATGGATCTTCATTTTCTAGCTTGCGACATTTATCTAAATAGGAAAGAACATCGTCTCTAGTCATATCACTGAACTTCTTTGCAATTCCAATAGTCTTTGATAACTCTGCTATAATCTGCATAGTGGATTTTTTGTAATTGAGTCTTGGGTTAACCTCTCTTTTCATTGCTATGATATAATCTGAAACTGTCGATGCATTTTCTTTAGATAGCCGATTCCTGTCTTTTAGGATTAATTGACAAAACTTAGTCGTAGTAAAACCTTCAGCTGCCGCATTGTATGATACAATATTATTTATGAAGAAACCATTACAAACGGAGATCAGAATTATTGACTGGAAAAGACGATTGATTAAATCAGCGAGTCATATTTGATCGGGCCATTAATAAAACGCCCATTTATGAATATATCGTGGTATTGGATACGTATGTTGTTCTACGGCTATTGTATAATCGAAAACGAGAGGTTTCCTTAACTAATTCGTGTACTTCTCTGCTCTAAAATAGATTTACTAAATATTGTAGTACCAATTTTAATAACAAGATTAAACTTAACTCCGTAGGAATATAATATTTTGTAATGAATTTAGAAAGAAGCGCAATATTCAGTGCCATAGCTATTGTTGCAACAGTAGTACTTGTTGCTAGAATTCCTTCAGTTGCTGACCATCAAGCACTTTCATTTTCGCAGCAAGGCGGAGCCTATGGCTTCTATGGTCCTTGTATAATAAGACATTTTTCATACACGTGGTGCCTAAACAGGTTTTAAGAAAAGGCATTTCTCCTGCAATTTTAATATTTTTTACTCGTCGAAAATTTACCAGCTCCTTTCGCTGGTGCAGTTTTTGTGTCTCTCATGTTAGGAATAGCACTCTTAATAATAGGAATAGAAATCTTCGCAATTTTGTGATTTTAAACCTCCGATTTATATGCAACATGTATCAATAATAAGAGTAATGAAATTCAATCCTTTCGCTAGGAAGAAATTCAAATGCAATATCTGTGACGAGAAATTCAAGACTGGAACTGAGCTGACAGAGCATAATCATATTAAACATGGGCCAACAAAATGACAATAGACTGTGGTGCTTGTAATTTCCAAAACTATTCTTAATTGATAATATAAAGGTAGAAGATTGAGAATTACCCTTAGATACTATACCAAGGTCATGAACGATTCTCCATGTCTGCATTGGACTGACATTCATTCCTAGAATTGTAGTAAGATATGCTGCCAAAAGCCTTTAAGTATCCAAAAGTCCTAGGAGATTTTGATATTATCTCTTTAATCATCTTCTTGTTCTTATCCGACGATATCTTTGGTATTCTCCCAGCATTATTTCTTTTACTCCTTATACCATCCAGTCCATATTCTTTGTACTCTTTTATCCAATTCCATACATTCCTGTAATTATCATCCAGATCCCTGGCTATAGTTCTGTATGGTAAACCGTCCATCTTTTGTTTTATTGCAGATGCCCTTGTGTACTCTTCTTTGTTCCTAGTTTCCTTCATAAAATCTAACAGTTCTGCCTTCTTGACCTTGGATAACTCCAGATGTTCAGCTTTGATATATAGAATGGTAAA
>JBAVTY010000307.1:0-6793 GCA_049696495.1 Candidatus Nitrosopolaris sp. | reverse complement strand
ACTTTAGACAATTTTCTAGCTAAACTGTGGTAAATACGTAACGCAATACCAGAGACTTAATTATGAACATGCTAAAGACTATGAGAAAAAGAAGAAGATTGTAGATAATTACAAGAAGGTATCTGCAGCACTTTTAAAAAAGAATCCTCCTAGGATTTGAAGACGAGACATGGCTAAACCTTCAGCCATACATAACCAATACATACATGATGAAAGGAGAACAACAGAAGATATTTCATAAAGGCTCAAACGGAAAGATAAATGCATTCATCACCCTTCTTTATCCTTCAAATAAGATAAAATTCAAAATAAGTAAATCTAGAACAAGTGCTGATTTCATAGAACATCTTAGGAGCATACGAAATTATATCAAAAAGAACAAGATAAAACGATTCATCCTAGTAGCAGATAACGCTTCATTTCATGTGAGCAGAAAGACCAAACAATTCATAGAAAACCAATCAGAATGGTTGACCCTAATATTTCTTCCAAAACGTTCACCAAATCTAAACCCAGTGGAAACAAGAATAAACAGAAATCTGAAAAAAGATATCTGTGCTAACCATAACTATCGGTTGGAAGTGAATTTAACAAATGCAGTAAGAAGATATCTTAGATGTATGGGTAGTTGGCCTAAATTATGATACTTAACTTACTAAAGCAACTTGTATGGATTGGAATATCCTTCGGTATAAGCCTGGCTATTTCATTTGTATTACCTTTTCTAGTATCTTTAGTTGCAATGTTCGGGGTATTTATTTTGCTTAACATGTATATGAGAAGGGTAATGGTAAAAAGAATTGGGAGTATGGGAGGAGGAGCGATGTTTGGTTCGATGTTAGGTGCCAGTAAAAATTCTTCCTCCTTGAAATATTATTGTATGAGCTGCGGAACGGAGCATAGGCAGATCGGGTGCCCAAAGTGCGGTTCAAAGATGAAAAGAGTTGGATCTTAGATTATTCTTCGTTGTTAGTCAGGACTCTGACTAACCAAAGGCGATGATGTTTGGTACCATTAGTACAACGGTTGCCATTTCTCAAACTAACAATACTCTGAGCGTTTGAATATCTTTGCCTTTGATAAACAGGTTAATGCCCGTGATGTATCATGAAAACCTGGACTACGATAGCATACAGCAATATTAAATCATTATATGAGTTCCTTATACATAAAACAATGGAGAACATGATCGTTTACCAATCCCACAGCCTGCATCATAGAATAACAAATGGTCGACCCTACGGATACAAAGCCTCTTGAGATCGTTGCTTTTGCATGTAAACAATGTTTCGGGATTCTGTTTACAGATGACAATCGCTGGCGTATGGATAGCTGATTTTTGATTTTCGGTGATACTCTTGCTTGTGAATGTATGTACGAGGGAAGATCAATTGTTAACCAGTTGTGTAGTTAATGTGTAGTTAATGAGGATGAAAAAGAACATGTTTGGGATCTTATTAGGTTTAAACATAAAGGAGACTGCGCTATATCATGTAAGATAGGATTCAAATCAGAATACAAGACTGGTCAGGAACCAACTGGATTTGATAGCATAGCACAGTATCTGGTCCTCTTCTCCGCTTATTGGTGTAGGAACAATAAACAGCTAGCTATGTATGACCTTAAAAAGACAAGGTACAACTCATCAAGCATCTCAGCGACACTAGTCTATTTCTTTTCCTTTCCTGCGTCATTTCTACGCTTTAATAGATGATTTCAAATTTGGTGTTTGTAGTCACCGTAAAGGCACTCGAGCCAACATCGATATAATTACTATTAAATGGAATTACATCGATAACAGTGAAAGCCATTCCGATTTTAAAATAAGGTATGACGACGACATCCATATGTCTAATTGGTACATTCGTGAGTGCATCACACAAGTATCGCTCATCAATTACCGAACTCTTGGTAATAGCCATGGCAGTTAATGGTTTCATAGTTATTTTATCTGCAGCTATCCTATTTATCTTACTTATATTTACAATGTCACCAATAGTAACCCTTGCATTATATCTTGTAAGACGGTCTATTCTCACAATGTATTTATTTTCTTTTTTTCTGGTTGATTCTAATGGTATACACCTAGCAGTGGTAGCCTTTTTCTTGCCAGAAATTTCAGTGATATCGCCTATCCGCATTTCTAACGAACGCATAACATTATAATCAACCCTCGCTATTCCTTTGGCTACATCCTTCCTATCATACGCTTCAGTAACCTTTAGTTTTAGCGTAGTTGTTATATCGTTAAACATTGCCTGTTCTTCTGATCTTAGAGCTAATTGATTATAGGACATGTGTCACCAATTGAATGTATCACCGTCGGGAATATAATATTCGATTAACATTGTGAGTGAACAGAGTTAATCAAGTCGTAAATATCGCCTGTTAGTTATGAGATCTGACAAGAAAGAGATGACAACATATGACTTGTACAGGAATGTGTATGCGTTATAGAGCTCAGAAGCCAGGAGGAGCTGGTCGATATGCTAACGGACAGAAACGTTGTCAGGTTTGTGAAATCTTTATTAAATGGGATGGATTGTGGTGTCCCTGTTGCCGCTATAGATTGAGGACAAGAGCGCGGAACACAAAATACAAGCTCAAAAGACGAATAAAGATACAAAAGTCTGAATCAGCATTATTTCCATATCCTATCAATTCTACTTAGCTACGGAAAAGACTTCAGATATCCGACCAGAAGATTTTCTCTTTCGAAGATAGTTTTTCTTAAATTACTTAAAGGTTGTCAACTGTAAAAATTTGGATATTTAGCCTAATCAACTAAACATACATACAACTTACATGAGACTGTACCCCACCAATCCATGCCACTAGCAGAGATTCGGTGCGTTTGGCAGTTACAGAATCAATCGGAATGAAAAGTGTCAAAATTAGATATGGTATCCAGAGCTGGACCGATCGATACAGGTACAATCAGTATAGATGTATTAGAAAGCCAAATAAGTTTTCGGAAACAAAGTTCTGGTAGCTTTCTTTGTATAGGGGTAATAATTAGTGAGTTACCGACGCAGTGGGCGGCATTTCGGTGCAATCTCAGCATAAAAAGGCTCGCTAAAGGCTCAGCTCTTAATCAATACGGATTGACGAACGCATGTTGCGGATATAATATCGCGAAGAATGCGAAAGAACGACACGGAATGGTATACTGCGCATCTGTTATCCAGAAATTGCAAGAAATGGCTTACCGCAAGGTTTTCCATATTTAGTTTGTGTGCTCACGTTTCCGCGTTTTCGGCTGTGATCCTTCGTTATCTGAGTCGAAATGCGCTAAATGGTATAAATCTAACACAAAAGATCAATATTTCTGCCATGGTCTAGAATGTTTTTGAATATGACAATTTTCAGAACAGAAGTAGTCGTCACACATATAACAAAAAATCGGATAATCCTGTGTCTTCTTACCGCAAGTAGAGCACGTTGAAGACATGTCCATGATTTATTATTAGCATTCCATACAAATAATGTTTTTCTTGAAGCCGAAGGAGCACAGGTCATTATTACCAGTTTGCGCAGTCATCATTTAGTTATAAATTTCCAGACTACCTCATACCTAGTTTGTTAATTTGTTGTTGTTCTGAACTCTAATGTCACCCCACGTCTTTCGTCATGTCGAAATTCGCATATTTCATTAATAGATAGTGGCATCAATTCTAATTTACCTTCCATACACGACGGGCAAATTTCAAGGCTCCCACGTAAGTCAATGCAGGACGCACACCAAAAACATGATACGCATATTAAGAAATATACTTGGTTCCGGTGAATCTCGTTCTTTTCTTGAGTTTGATATTTATAATACATCAACAACTCCATCGACGTACTGTGACAGAAATTTCTTAGATAACATTTATCAGTGATAAGTCTCCTTTAATAAGAGTGTATGCTTTTTGTTAGAACACTAACTTCATGCAGAAAACCTTAGCTGTCATCAAAAATTCTATCAATAGCTCGTGCAACGGCCGAAGCTATGCATAAGCCAGCTAGAATTCCGCATATTCTGGCAGAATTCTATTGATTATCGACTATTATTAATGAAGTGTTTATTTATAGTATTCTGATAACTCTTCGATGGCGTGTTTCAGCCCCTCATCTGTATATTCCTCATCTATTAGGTCTAGTGGAGTAATCATGCCGATAGGTTTGTTTGCATTGTTTTTATCGACAACAATCAAATGTCTTATGTTATTTTGTAACATCATATCAACTGCTGCTGATGCAGATGACTTGGATTCAATTGTAATGATAGGAGAAGACATTATCTCTTTGTTTGTCACTGCGCTAGTACGTACATCATTAATGCAAACCTTTCTGACTAAATCACGTTCAGTGACTAATCCTTGTGGCTCACCCTCACCATCAACTACCACCAAGGAACTCACGTTGTTATCTTTCATCTTCTTGGCGGCTTCTTGAACAGAAGCGGTTCCTTCAATTGCTTCTAGTTTTTCGTCATCATATCGCTGACGCTTAGAGTCATGGAAATATACAATTTACTTTGTGCTTTTAAATATAACGATGGTCGATCCTGGGTATGCCGTCTTTGCCTTTTGGCAAGATCCTACATAATAACTGCTTTTCGCTTTGTTTTCTCGCAGTTTGTTGCCTACTGTTGTCTCTATATCTAATATCAACAGAGTAGTGGCTGGGTAGTATAGGGTCTCGTTGCAATAGTACTAAAGGTAGTAATAATACGTGGCTAGATCGGATCATGATTGTTTTAGAGAACGTACAAAACGTGTAATGGTGCCTCACAAGACGTTGTATATTGTCCATTTGAAGATCCAGGTACTTGGGGAATTCGGAATTAAGGCTAATTTAGCGTACGCTAAACCTTAAATGATTATCCTCAGAAGGAGGAAGGAAGAATGTTGTTCTCTGCGAGCTTCTTCCGTACCTCTTTATCTTTGATGGTCAGCATTCCGCAGGACGTACGATTCACAACCAAGAATTCTTGTGTTCCCGGAAGCTCGTGTGAGAGGATACATTGTAAAAAGCCTCTAGAGGAAGCATCTTGCAGATATAGACTCTAATATGATAAAACATTCAGCATTCTACCTTTTAGCTTCTTTCATACCTGTAAAGTCTATTGCAACAAGTGGTACATTTCCGAGTATTCATGCGTTGTGTCTCCGCACCATTTTTCATTTCTAGTTGTGCTTGTAATCCCACGTCTACCTGACCAGACTAGGGGATTTTTTTTAGACCAATCACCCTGAATTTGTACTGGTGTTGTCGAAATATCTCTCGGTAAAAGCGAGCATAACTTTCTGCAACTTCATATTTTCTAAAATGAAGTCGTAGATCTGGGAGTATAATTTTCTTCCCATCGTTATCTAGAATTTGTATACTATAAGATAGTGGTAGTCTTCTTACCTGCCTAATTGTGATGAACGTGATTATAAGCAGAAAAGTTATCACAGCGGTAAGTACTACTATTTGTTCAAAACCTTTAACAAACTTCATGTTAACTTCCCGTTAATTAAAGTCATGTTAACCTCCCCGGTAATTAAAGCGGGGATGTTCCATTTCGAGCTTTACGAGTCCATCTAGCTCAACTGCATATTCCAGTGGCAATTCTTTTATGAATGGTTCTATGAATCCCTCAACAACCATTGATAAGGCATCAGATTCCGAATATCCCCTACTCATAAGATAAAATGTTTGATCTATGACTCCTTGCACTGCTCCTTCATATGAGACCGTTGCATTTTGAATTTTCATCTTCCAACATGTATTAAAACTCTATGCGTTGTCCTTCCAGAGGATTTGCCAATAGATTTGCTTGTAATTTTGGATGTGGTATTCTGACCTAAATGTACTGCTTTTGCACCAAGGTCCTGATGCTGTTGAGAACCGGCGAAAGTGAATGATGCTATTTCAGTGTGAGCATTTCTTCCAAGCATATATACGCTTGGATACTTCATGGTTAACCTACCACCGATATTCCCATCAATCCACTCAACCGTGGCATCTTCATATGCATACGCTCTCTTGGTTGCCAAGTTGCAAACGTCCTTACTCCAGTTCTGGATACTCACGTATCTAATCTTGGACCTTTTCAATGCAATTAATTCTGTAACCGCAGAATGCAGCGATTCTGTGCTGGCAGTGTGGACTGGTGGAGTACACCCTTCAACATATTGAAGTTCTGCACCTTCATCTGCAACTATCAGGTTCCTTTCAAACTGACCAGAATTTTCATAATCAGCATGTATTGGTACTTTATTTTTTACGTTAGGAGGAAGGTAAATAAATGAGCCTCCTGACCAAATAGCACTATTTAATGCTGCAAACTTGTTGTATTCTGGAGGAATGACCCTTCCAAAATATTTTTCAACAAGTTCCGGATAATCTTTGACTGCAGTCTCGATCTTAACGAATATTACATCCTCCTTTTCAAGGTTTTCTCTTAGATTACGATAAACTGCCTCGAACTCGTCCTGGATAACCATCCTTGCTGGGAATACCATTCTCTGTGTTTTTGTAGTTCCATCCTACAACGGATTCTGGAACATTATCCCCCATTCTCTGTGTTTTTGTAGTTCCATCCTACAACGGATTCTGGAACATTATCCCCCACAGATTTTTTGCCTACCTTCTCATACGTCGTTGCATGACGGTAGATATTGTGAAAATCAATTGTTGACAAATCGCAACTCCAATTTGGAGATGGTTTGCTCATGAAATTGTCATAGGATCTCTCTCATCCAATAAGGTTCTCCGCTCAATCTACTCATCTCCTCGATAGTTTCTCTGGACATACGTTTGT
>JBAVTY010000306.1:0-1614 GCA_049696495.1 Candidatus Nitrosopolaris sp. | reverse complement strand
ACATCGTACCCGGAGATTAGAAAGATTGAATCTAGTAATAAAAAATCATCAGGTCCAGCAAAACGCTTGATTTCAAGAAATACTTGATCCGATGTAATTCTTGATCATATGTGATTATTTCTCTACTCTCTAATAAATCATATCACCTTTGACAGAATTCGACTAACCTATGGCAGGTTTGGAAGATATAGACTTTCAACGCCACATACCCATACCAGTGAGATGTGATATATGATACTAGCAAAGTACGTCTACCGCCATGTATACCTCTCGACTGATGGTGCGAAATGCTCTTTAAGTTGGTCTAGCCTATTCAAGGAACCCTCTTTCTTTAACAGGTTTAAAAAACTCGAATGAGTTCGGATCTTTTGTAAATACATCAGGACTTGTTGAATTGTGACTCCATGCTTGATATCATATTCTATCTGTCTACAAACTATCGAGATCTTACCGTAGCGTTTATTCTGTTTTTTCTCCCAGTTTGTAGCATTCTCTGATAATCCTGTTACAAATTTAATAACAAGCTTTTCCATATGTTCAATATGCCATTCAGTCATCGGGAAACTATTTTGCATCAAAAAAGATCACTTATCATGATAGTACATACGTCAAACTAGAATATATGTAAGATGTCTTGAAAGTAACGATAAAACACTGTCTTTTATCAAAGAAAGACAGCTTCGAACCAATAACGACAGTATTTTATCTTTTAATACAGTCTGAACAAACAATATAATACAGTCCGAATCATAGATATACTGGTAAATAGAGTATAATTTTATGTATTTAAGTATAATAGTGACTTTCGATATATTATAAGATGATAACAACAGTTTCATCTGTAGGTGTATTTGAAAAGATTTCAATGGCACACTTTAATCCTGCCGTTACACTTGGGTTTCTGATTACAAGGCATATCACAACAATTCAACTCATATACTACTTTTCTGCAGAAATAATCTGTGCTTTACTAGGAAGTCTAGTTGCTATATCGCATCCTTTGCATGATTTGATTTTATTTACAAATTCCTGGAGGAAGGTCTTGCTTTTCATTGAAAAATGGCATTAATGCAATATTGTATTTTATGTCTAATCTGTCAATCTCCTCGATAAGCCTGAATATTTTTGTAGAAACATCGTGTATCGTAACAACTGCTTTTGCCATTTGCTCTTCTTCTACTTCCTTCATCACATACTCCCAGGATAGCCCTTACTCCGAAACAGTCCGTACATTAGCATTATTGTCAACCGTGAGGTCGTATGAACATAGCGGTGTTGATATTAAATTGCGTAAAAGGTTCGGGGATTGTATCTTTTTTAACGATTTCATGCTTTACTCGACCTATATTTGATGCAGCCTATGCCGTATTGTAACATAACTGACTGTTTGCGTTTTCCTGATTAAACCATGTCTATCTACTTTTACAAGATGGTTCATTGGCTATGATATATCAAGCTGTAAGAAAGTAGTTATTCTTATGACACATGCTTATGACACATGGTTATGGTTGTTCTTCCTCCGGAGCGTCTCAATCATCTTCTCGGTAGATTCAGAAATGTTTTGTCCAAACCCCAATTTGAGAACTTCCGGAGTGTGATGTTTGGATTGATTAT
>JBAVTY010000305.1:0-4209 GCA_049696495.1 Candidatus Nitrosopolaris sp. | reverse complement strand
AGACTGAAAGGATAATCTCTTTATCTTCGCTGGTTATGCTGGATTTCAAACCACCAGGCTTCTTCAACTTTATTTCATCAATGCCTCCGCGGCTAAACGCAGCAACCCATCTTTGTACAGACCTGCTACTGACTCCATGTTCATTTGCCATGTCTTGATAAGTTCTACCCTTTACTTTTTGAAGTATAGCAACTAACCTACGATATAGCTTTTTGTTATGTGTGGTCTTCATGAAGCACTTCAAACTGTTCTTTTGTCCTATTACGAGTCTGAGGTTGGAAGAATGATTCACAGAATTAGAATATGGCTTTATTCCAAGCTATAACTATTTCGAAATCTCGGTAATGTAATAAATAATAACGACATAAATTCGGACACTTCACTTATCTGCAGGTAGCCTTTGATGAAAGGGAAGGATGTTGAATAATTCTAGACCTGACACCCATTTCAGGGTAACCATATTGATCAAGAATGGGATTTATCCCCTGTTGGACTACCTTGATCATAGACCTTGCGCAATTGATTGCATTTATGCACGGTAAATACGGATCATCTAGCATATTTACAGGGAAGAAGGCTAAAATTGCATCTCCCATGTACTTTAGGATGTATCCTCCGTAGGCTTCTATTATCAGAGACATTTCTTGACTAAATGCCTGAATTATCGTCGTAAGTCTGTCAATTGGCAGTGTCATTGATCTGTAAAATTCTATCGGGATGTGCTTAATCTACCAATTAAAAGTCAAGCTGAAGACTGGATCGAATTCTTTGATAGCGGGACAGTTATAGCTTTACACCCAGCTAAAAGAAAAACCAAAATAAGCAATGGGGTTGGCGTATTGGTCGGCTTTATGATTAACGATTTTGATGTTACTATTAATGAGTTAAAACAAGAGAACGTAAAGTTCTTTAAGGAACCTAAACAGGAATCATTTGGCAAACATGCTATTATTGAAGACCCTGATGGTCATCTGATATCGATAGCTCACATAGAATCAAAATCTGCTCACGGATTTGATCTATTAGGATTAATTGGAGCAGACTAAATAGACCCCCTATTTATCTGTAGTAAATTCTTTAGGACAAGGTCCGCTCCACCTCGACCGACTGATTGTCTGAACTACCAATACTTATTAGAATAATCACTGTTCAGTTTTTCGAGCTGTGTTCGGCTCCAATAGGTTCTAGATTAGTAGCAGTAGTAGTCTATAGATGTCGCAGGACATAAAAAGTAATTCTGGTATGCTGTTTTATTGTCTGTGTTTACTCAAACCTTCAGGATACCAAGGAACGGATACATCTTAGTTAAACGTCAGAGGACATCTTCCTTAATCAGCGCTAGAGCTCAGTAGCTATATATTACTTAGAACTATTCTAATACGAGATGGTAAATCAACACTTTGTTGCAACGGAGAATGAAGAAACAGCTGCTGGTGAAGTAGCCAATATTTGGGAGGTATTAGGAAGAAGATGGTCGTTGTTAATATTAAAGAACCTTTGCTCAAAAGAGGTGATACGTTTTAATGAATTTAAGAAACTCTTGTCAGGGATAAGCAGTACTGTTTTGGCGGAGCGGCTATTGGAGCTGGAGCGCGAAGGTCTTGTTTCCAAAAAAATTTACCCTGAAGTTCCACCGAAGGTTGAATACCGTTTAACTGTTCGAGCAAAGGAACTAGGAGTAATAATGAAAGAATTAGGGACATGGGCTAGCCGGTGGAAAGTACCAAAGATTACAACCAAGACAAAAACGACTACCTCCAAATCAGTTAGTTAGAGATGGGAAGGGAATATTCAATTACCTTGACAAGCAACTTATCAGCAACTACTAATTGAAAAGGACCATATTCTGGATCTGGGGTAGCATATTGGAAGATATTCGAACTCGAAGATGGATGTAGTCTCATCTATATCGAAGGCTTACCAAGAAAGTGAGTTATGTAAGCAGACTATTTCATTTCATATTAACCTTGTATCTGAGTTGCATTAGATAATGAGGCCATAGGTAAGACGGTATTAGACGCCTATACAAAAAGGAGAAAAATAACAGTAACAGCGAGTAGGGTAAAGTCAGAGGTTTAGATGTCTCTCAAACATTTATGGCAAAAAGTATTACTTCTAATCAGATCTTAATCAAAACTAGATGGATTCTCAATTGTTCAATAGGATTTGACATGTTGTTCTTCATTTAAATGAAACTTGCTCTTAATATAATTTATCCTTTCAGATTAGGAGCTGCTTTCATCAATGCCGAAATGAATTGAATGGATCACGAATTTAATGTTAATTAGTGTTTTACATTATGTCAAACAAACCGTACTTTTGGTTAAGCTGATTAACCTGTTATGACCGCGAACTGGATTTTGTCACAAATCCATCGTCTTTTGGCCGCGCTCGAACATTACATGGTATTATGCGTGCTCGCATATTGTTTCATACATGTTTCAGTCCTAACATAAATTAGCCCGTTGTCATTAACGAACCAAACTGGACGTAACATAATAAATAACATTCATCTCATAATCCTTTCTCTTCGTGATAAGAGGGTTTTCCGTGATCCACAGGAGCAGAAGGAAATCAAAGCTGCTCACCACAGGAGTAGGCATCTCATGCGTTCCTGGCATCAAGAACGCTTTGATCATGTAACACGACGCGCCAAACTATTGTCTTATATGCTCGTATAAAGATCCTTTGTTTTGGTTATCGTGTAGCAATGCGGTGTTACTACTATTGCAATATTCTCTTTAAGCCAATCATCAATCTATCGACATCTTGCTCATTGTTGTAGAAATGGGGAGAAGCCCTTATACCACTTCCTCTTCTTGATACAATTATCTTCCTTTTTCCCAATTCGTTAACGATTTCAAGTGGCTTTTTCTTTCGTGCTTTAAATAAAATTATCCCTGATCTATGTTTGTTCTCTTCTATTGGAGAAAGAATTTGTAGCTTCATATCTTCAAGACAATCGATTAAATAATCTGATAAATTAAGAATTCGTCTTTCAATATTTCTTATTCCAATTTTGGATATGTATCGAACTGCGGCATTTAATGCAGCTATGTTTGGAAAATGGGGAGTGCCTAATTCAAATCTTCTTGCACTATTAGACATATTTATTTTCATGTTATTTTCATAATTTTCTCTTCTATTTTGACCAGATTGACTAAAAAATTGTGGTCTAAAGTTTTTAGAATCTCTTAAATACTTCTTTCTAATATAAATAGCCCCAACTCCAAAGGACGATAGCATCCATTTATGGCCGTTCGAGGCCATAAAATCGATTCCAAAATCCTTTACATTGAAGTATAATGCTCCAAGTGATTGTGTAGAATTTACAACAAAATAAAGTCCCTTTTGTGTTGTTATCTTACCCAACGCTTCAAGATCTTGTCTAAACCCAGTTGAATATTGTACATGGCTGGTAACCACCGTTTTTGCTTTTGCATTATTTTGTTCCAGCATCTTACCAATATCCTCGATTAGTATTTTATTTTCATCTCTTGCTTTTACGAATCTAATATTATCTATATTTTTATTGAGCCAAGGCAGATTGGAAGATGGAAATTCTAATTCATTTGATATCACAATGCCTTTATCTGAGAGCATATGTGCAATTATGTTCATACCTTCGCTAGTCGAATGAGTGAATGCAATCTCTTCTTTATTGTCAGCTCCGATAAATTTCGCATAGAGTTCCCTAGTTTCTTCCATCTTTGCTTCCCATTCATCCCATAGTGTTCTTCCGTGGTTTAGTATGTCATGGTAATATTTCGAAACTCCATTATACACAGGCGTAGGGATTGGAGTAACGGCCGCATTCGCCAGATATACATACCTCTTAGTAACTGGAAAGTCGTCTCTCAGTTCATTCCAATCTGGCATCTATGTTCCAGCATGTTTCATTTAATTATAAACATTACGTAGTTTTTTTGATTACCCCAATCGAATAAAGTGTCTTTAAGTAGCGAAAATTAAAGCCATATCTCATGAGGTAATGGCTGGTACCTGTATACCTGTACTTTTCCTTATGCCTGACTGGCTTAACAAACACCTGTTTAACTAACATCACTCTAAGTAACCCAACTCACTTTAGTGGTCCATCCTTGAAATGTTTAAGGCCTAATGTAGATGACAAGATTGTCGTGTGAGTAGATCATGACAATTCGATCTAAACTAAATGAATGCATCAGGATTTTCAATAGATATGTGAAG
>JBAVTY010000304.1:0-3378 GCA_049696495.1 Candidatus Nitrosopolaris sp. | reverse complement strand
ACAGAATAAGGTTTAGGCTAAAAAGATTGGGAGTGTATTTGAGTAGTAGAACTATTTACAAGATATTGAAAAGACATTGTCTTAACATACTCAAGTGTAAGATCAAGAACCGAAAGTACAGGCGATTTGCAATGAAGCATCCAAATGACATGGTACAAATGGATATCCTAGGACCATTCTATATACGCCAATCCAGTGCGAGAAATTATATCATAAGCTGTATAGATGACCGCTCAAGAAAAGTAGCTAGCAAATGGTGTGAAAGAAAGAGGAGTATTGATGTCCTAGATGTACTTGAAGAGTGGATTATGATTAATGGAAAGCTCAAGAAAATCATGCATGATAATGGTAAACAGTTTACATCCGAAGTCTTTAAACGATTTGTTGAGCATAACAACATGAAAGATAAGCTGATTCCAAATTTCTATCCCCAGCTGCAAGGAAAAGTAGAGGCATATAACAAGATAGTCAAGAACGAATTCATTTCAGTAGCATAGATGAGGGGAAGTTAAGATATGATATGTTTGTCAAGGCATACAACGACAAAAGGGAACATGGAGGAATAAATGGACTAACACCATCTGAAATGTTTCTACAAACATTCAATAGATCGCATGATAGAAATAATACTAAGCAGAAAAGTGTCACCTATGTGTGGGTATTTGAAAGTGTCACCTATCTATGTAAGTACTACAACTAGATTAGCTGCAAGCTCCGCGGCTTTGGGAGAGGATGGAGTAAGTAAGAAGAGTTTATCAGCACCTTTGAAAGCTGCCACAAGAGTTTCTGGCTTATTCTAGTCCATTTCTATTAATTCTATATCCTTTAGTTTGTCATTATAATAGACACGACCAGCTGAATGAACTGCTGCTCTAACGTTTTGTCCTGCTGATGAGAGCTGTTTTACAACTTCGCTACCAACAGTTCCAGTTGCACCTGTTACCAGAGTTGTCCAGCCCATTAGATATTATCTACCTCTGATATATCTAAACATACTGCTTTCATTTTACTATTTCACTCCTCACATCGTATCATCTATCTACGTCTGACATCTCTGACATGTAATCCGTTCCCTTATCTGTTGGTAACGGATTAGTGATGAGAGCTATGCCACCTGCAATAACTACTATCGTCAGTATTGCAGCAAACGTAGCTATATGAGAGATAAATTGCACTATTGTTTGGAGCTAATTTCGCAACAGCAGAAGCACTGCCTCCACTAGTAATCACAGCAAGGATTCCAGAATCTATCAATCCTGCAAATATCATGGTTATCGCTATAGCAGTACCGCCTATTACTCGAGTCATATGCGGCATGGTTCTTGGGACATTACTTGTCAACTGTATCTTGAATCGCTGACGATGGAAAACCCAACAATAAGCATAATGGCTTTGTAGAAACCAGCCCTTTCTCTGATAATCCCGTCAAAGCTTTGTAAGAGCATAATACAATATACCTATTGAGAGAGTCAAGGTATGTTAGATTAGCTAATACCATGTTACGTGTATTGCGATATGCTAGAATACCCATATTTCTGCAGACTTGGGGCTCATTACTAGCGAGCTAATACTGTATGCTGCAATAAATGTAACTATTGCCATTTTCCATTTAGGAGGAGCAACTATACTTTTTAAGTCTGGCAGAGTAAACCATGTCCCCAGACCAGTCGCTCTCTCGTAGTATCGAGTAGAGTAATTGTTCACTTCTTCTCTTAGCTTGAGGGCTTCTTCTGAATTTTCCCATGCATCCAGCGAGGCCTTGTCAGTAAATCTGTGAATTATATGCCTTACGGCTGAATCGGTACCTCCTTGCGTAATTATCGTTGTTCCTACGTATCCTGCAACCTTCCTCTCTAATATCAAATAACGTCCGAGCCAGTCATCGTATTCGTTCTCGCACCCAGGTCTTATCTTCCTACTAACGACAATAGTAAATTCCTTAGGCGTGTTCCCATCTCGACTTCCCTTATCCATTGTTAGAATAAGGAGATAGAAGTTAATAACTGAAACTAAATCATTGATGTAAGTACGATGATGATACTAGAATTAGCAACACAATCACTTTATGATATTTTTTTCTAATATTTGATTAGTCTTTGATTCACCATCCTTGATTGAATTCCTTATAGTTTCTACCGAAAAATCAGTATTCTCGTAGTAGCGTGGGAAAGGTTCATCTCTAGTTATGTGAATTATGTTCTTTATTTCTGCACCATGTTCACGTTTCATTTTAATGTATGTACGACGAATCTTTTCAAGTTGTTTCTTTTCTATTCTAGCTGCATCAATATTTTTGTCGATTATCTGATACAGCTCATCTATATATTTCAGGTACCTTGTTATTACTTTAGACATCTTTATTTGCTGTTGAGATTTATCTGAAAACTGGATATCTCTAGTTCTATGATAGACTTCGGCCAAGTTGTCTGGTAGGTTATCCACTCTCCTAGGATAGTTTTCAACAAAGAAGAGTCGTTTGTCAATTACAGGTGAGGCATCTATAACCTCGCTAAAAGGTGTGTTACTTAATAGAGCCCCATCCCAAGCATATACACCTTCTTCTAATTCAATCCAAGGAAAATTATCTGATGGGTAGCCAGAAGTTGCAAGTATATGCTTAGGAGTTATTTTCTGCCTTGAACTATCAAAAATTAGCGGTTCTGATGTTAAGATATTGACTGCAGTCATTATTAGACGTGCGTGAGGATTACCGTTAGGTTGAAGTTTATTATAATCAATGTACTTTTCCAAAGTCTTAACTAAAGGAGAATGGTCATATATGTATGTCCATTTTGATGGGTTAAAGTATTGTGGGTCCTTTAAAGAATAATCAGCTCTCCACCTAGGAACGAAGAACTTATCGTTACCATAAAGTACAGAGCTGATTGTACTCAATAGTGAATTAACTTCATCGGTGGTTGGTAAAAGATTCTCAGCTGCTCTAACAAGGCCCACTCTTGATTTGTCATATAGCCACTCAAGTACAGGATTAGCCATGTTTACAGAGTTTTCTGCAAGTTCTAACCAAAACTCTTCTAGCGTGCGCTGTGGATGCTCTTTATCTACACTGCCAGCTATAATAGCAGCGTTTATGCCGCCAATAGACGTACCTGCCACAATATCTATTTTTATATTGTTATTTGTAAGTGCTTTAAAAACCCCACATGCAAATGCCCCTAATGAGCCTCCACCTTGAAGTACCAAAACATTTTCAATTTTACTAGAAGACATGACCATATCTCCTAATTCGTTTGGCAGTTTTACTACAGTTATAAAGATACCTGGACATACTCTCCTTCTTTTCAGCCTGTTGCTTGCATGTAATTGTCTGGTGTAGTCGGTACCTTTTGAGCACGTTTCGAATTCCCTCTTTTAAGG
>JBAVTY010000303.1:0-8207 GCA_049696495.1 Candidatus Nitrosopolaris sp. | reverse complement strand
GCCTTTTATGGTGTTTAAACACAAAATATTGTTATGTAGAGTCTAAGTCGCGACTAGGATGAAATATAACCACCATGGAAGCAACAAAGCACTAGGTGCCTTCTTGTTGACTAAAGTGCCTCGTATCTTAGTATAACTTCCGTGATCATCTATTATTGCAGAAATCATAAAAATTATTAATTATCTTTGTTTGTTTTCTTTATTTGATATTGGATTCTGACCATATTCTGTGATGGTCTATCAACCATTATGCTATCGAATTCCAGATATGATTCTTGTAATAGTTTCCATAGAAGAAAGTCTCTAGTACAATGGGTAGTTGTACATAGAAATACTTAGAATCGATAAAACAACAAAATAGTATCATGCAATAGAAATAGACGTAAACTTTAGTACTAAGCTTGATTTCTCATAAATAGTTAGTTTGAGTCGAGATATTGAAAAATGAAATACAGAAGCAGAAGCGACATAGTCGGACTACTTTTAGATGCAGCAAATGGAGGAGGAGCTACCAAAACAAAATTAATGTACAAAGCATATCTATCTTTTAATCAGCTAAGGGAGTACTTGACACTTTTAGTTGAAAATGGCTTGGTAGAATACGAAGGTGGTCAGACATATAGAACAACAGAGAAGGGTATGCGAGTATTGCACATACAGAACGAAATAGATGAAGTGGCTCCCATCATTTTCATCAAGGAATAATAACAATGTCAAGCAAAAAGATGGTAAAAAGCAAAGGGCTGCTAACCGAGATCAACACTGCAACTCGTTTACAGTACCAAAAGGGCAGGCAACAAAATAGTTACAATAGGAGAATAGAACTACAGTTTGAAATCGAGTGCCCACGTTGCTATGATACGATGGTATTATGTTCTGATTTTGATAGCCTATATTATTTCTGTGAACAGTGTGCCTTTTTACTTTATACAACTATGTGAAACAAGAAGACAGCGTTAGGTTAGTTACTAGTCGGAACTAACAGAAAAGAGTCTTTTGCCAGCCTCGCCATGACTGAGAATGAACAAGTCCAACTTCTTGGGACAGAATTTGTACGATTAAGAATAAATATTTTCTCTTACATTTTAATCCAATAATCCTCTTAACAACTGCTATTATCGTAATTGGCGTTCTGTTATACCCATACTTGCCTTTGCGTCTTCCGAACGATCTACTCTAAATATCGCATTTGAATTCACTGGTTAGCGATGTATAGAAACTCGCTTCTTGTTTGAGGACTATCTTTGAATCGCCCGTTTAAGGGCTTTTACAATTTTGTAACAGACTTGTGCTTTGACATGTAAAGATGGAGTCGTCCTAGCTGCTGACACAAGGGCAAGTGCTGGCTTCTTTATTGCTGATAAACATGTTATGAAAATTCAGAAAGTTGATAAACATATTGGTATGACTATGGCAGGCGGAGTGGCAGATGCCCAAAATCTAGTTGATATCATGCGATATAATCCAAACGTCTTACAAATACTAACAGAACCTGTCAGTACAATCTATAAATGATATAGGAGAATTTGAGTATTTGAAATGTCTTCTACTAGCAGTCCGTCTTACAGTTGTGAAGTATGTGGTCAATCATTTACTTCATTACAAGAACTTGATCAGAATACCCTCCACATGGTAAAAACGGTCAATCGCGCATTCTTTTCCTGGGGGCCAATGTTTCCAAAAGGCCGTCACCTGGTTGAAGATTAGGAAGGAAGAACAAAATGAACCTGGGACTACAAGAGAAAGTGGTGCTTGTGACAGGTTGATTTTTTGTTTTACCTTAAGATCATTTTTGTCAATAGCAGAAAATGATTTTAAAGAGCTTAAATCTGGACAGCAAGAGTTACGTATACTCAGCTTAGACCTCAGATGAACGGAAAAATGCCAAAGACAAGGTTCTGATGATATAGAAGAAGATCAGATCTGTCCAATGCCTCCGTCTATGAACAATTCGATTCCGCTACGTAACTACTATCATCTGACGCAAGATAGCATTACGACATTATCTATGACACTTGACTCGCATTCTGATTATTCATACGAACATTTCATCTAATCGTTCCAATCAACCATGGTTTCAAGTTGGTGGCAGGTCGTCGGGTGTATTCAAGCGTATGTGGATTGATGGTTTAGCGGTATATGATAGAAAGACTGGAATTAATTGGAAATAGCAAGCTATGGATGGTGTTATTACAAAGGCACCTCTTGGGGGAAAAAGGTACAGGTGCAAATCCTACAGACAGAGCTAAATCTGGTACTAAGCGAGTATGGTCGTAGATGGTAAAGGAGTACCTCTTGGTATAACCGTTGATGCTGCTAATAGACATGATATGAAGATGATTAAAGCAACGTTACAAAGCATAGTAGTCCATAGACCAGAACCACTTTTTTTCAGAGCTCTTGCTATATGCTTATAATCCTCTACTCTCGATTAGTAATAAGCTACAAACTAGTTCTCGATTACTCGTTAAAAATATATACAAAAATATAAGAGTGGATCAAATCAATTCGCTTCAAGCTGTTTGATCCTTTCAGTTACACCTTGCTTTTCTTTCTCTAGCTCATCTTGATATTCCTTGAGCAAGGCAACACGTTCTTCTTTGGTAAGAAAACTCCTTGCTCTTTCGAAACCTCCTGCATAACAACCACAACCCATATAATTATTCACCTCCTTATTCCCTCGTTCATATTGGATATACGATATATTGATCTCATGCGTATTTATATATATCGGATGCCCAATATATTATATTATCATATGAGAAGGTTTTCTGGTGGTGATGATAATTATTGTTGTGATATGAGGGGTATGTTAGGGTTCCTAATCCTTTTTTTACTTTCAAAAAAACCAATGCATGGACAGGAACTTGCAGAGGAGATTGCAAGACGGAAGGGAGAAAAACCTAGTCCCGGCACCATCTACCCAGCACTAAAAAGTCTTAGAGAAATGGGATTTATCAGCAGCGATGAAAAAGAAGGCAAGACAATAGTATATACTTTGACAGAGAGGGGTAAAATTGCATTAAGAATTTCTAAGCGAATGTTTATAAGAACTTTTCTTGGAGTTTTTCCTTAGAACTTTTGCGTTTGTCCACGCGCATTCTTTTTCCTCAAACGGTATGTCAAATGTAATTGAGTTTACTCTGTACTGATAGAGTGGAACTGGGTTCGATGCAGTCATAAATTGGTTTGGCCCAATTAAGGTTATTGCGAACCAGTAATCCCAGAAAACTCAGTTGTTTAGTCATGGTAAGGGAGGGCCTGCGTTCATACCATTAATTGCAACCATCAAAGCGCTACCTCCGAGAACCATCAATATTGTTAGCTCAAGAGATAGAATGAAAATCTGTTCCAGATTTATATGCCTCTTTTTTACCATTCTATGGATTGTAGTAACAGAGGATCTGCTATATCCTGAAACTTTTTTCTGCAAGGGTAATCGATTTTCGCTTGCCTCGTATTGTCTAATCGTATTGTCCAATCTGGGTAATCGATTTTCGTTACTTGTCTGCGCACCTTGTCTAACGCTCATACTCTAGGTACGAATATACTCGAATATAAAATTCGGGAATATACTGCAATTTAATAACAACAGTGCACTTATATTTCTAACTAACCGAAACTAATTGCAATGCCATTAAATAATTGCACCGCTACCTTTGGGTGATAGGACTATAAAGAGCAAAGAAAAAAAGAAATCAGAAAGTGAAAGTATCACTTTTAGAATTCCAGCTAACGTATTAAATGAACTACGTCAAGAATCAGAGAAAAAGCAAGTGAGCTTAAACACATTAACGAATCAAATATTTGAGGCTGGGGGATTATTCTTTATATGAACGTCAATTAATTGCGCACCTTTCTACGGTCTCTATTAATCAGCGTCGTTATTACCTTAATCCTCTGTTGTTGTTACTGTTGTTTTGCTGCCTTTCTTGCTAACATTCTTCTTGTTATGATCTGGTCTGCCCAAGTTGGATATGAAGGCTATTGAGGATGCGATTGCTAGGGGTGTAATCTTCAGAATCGTCACCCAGATTATACCGAATAACTTATCCTTTTATAAAGAAATGATGAGAGTTGGAATGGAACTCCGACATCTGGATAAAGTAAAAGGTAACTTTAGCGTATTTGATAATAAGGTATATTTAGCGACCGCCATAATACGGGAATCTCAACTAATTCCACAAGTCATATACAGTAATATTAGTACAACAATAGAACAGCAGCAATATCTATTTGAAACTCTCTGGGATAAAGCTGTTCCGGCTGAAGAGAAGATCAGAGAAATAGAGGACAGAAGATCGACTCAAAGAACAGAAGTATTACACAAACCAGAAAATATGACTAAAGCAATAGTGGAATTCTTCTCAGGAGACATTGCCGCTCTGGATGTTTGTGCAGATCATGCTTGGCCATATGTGGCGATAAGATTAGATGTATTTAAGCAATTATTTATTGATGTTAATGGGAGCAGGACAAAGTCAAGGATAGTCACCGAAATCACTAAGGATAATATACGTTATTGCAAGGAGTTGATGAATCTTGGTGAACTCCGACATTTAGACGGCATTAAGGGGAATTTTGCAGTTTCTGAAGGAGAGTATATCGCCTATGCAACTACGCAAGAAACCTCTCTATCACAACAAGTGATCCGCAGCAACGTTAAGGAGATTGTAGAACAGCAAAGGTATGCGTTTGAGAATTTCTGGAATAAAGCTACTGCAGCTCAAATAAGAATTAGCGAGATCGAACAAGGTATTAATTTAGGAGTCACAAAGGTTATTCAACTTCCCTCCAAAATACAAGAATTGTTCATTAATCTGGTAATGTCGGCTAAAGTTGAAGTATCTTTAGTGCTTCCTACAATTAATGCTTTCTATCGTGAGGAGCGTCTTGGAATAATTCGATTGTTGAGAGATGCAGCTTTAGATCGTAAGACCAATGTCAGGATTTTAACTCCAACCGATGACGTCATTGAGAAAATGATAGGGAGTATAACTGCAGTATTAGATCAAGGGCAGAAACTCAATATTCAATCTATGGAGACCGTCACAGAAACAGCCATAACTACGGTCACTCTAGTGATCATTGATAGAAAAGAAATCTTAGCAATAGAGAAAATTGACGATTCAAAATATAACTTCTTAGAGGCGACAGGATTCGGCAACCTATTCTAATAGTAAACCGACGGTCTCCTCTTACATTTCAATCTTTGAGAGTTTGTGACGGCAAACGCAATTATACACGCACATTAGAGAAGTAAATGAACAACTATTAGCAACTGAAAAAGCAAAAGAAGAATTCATTTCTATGCTAAGTCATGAATTAAGGACTCCGTTAGTTCCTCTTAAAGGCTATGCTCAAATGCTTCTAAGACCCAAGATTATGGGGGGAGCTGAAGTAAACGAACGGCAAAAGAAGGCGATCAATGCAATGAACAGAAGTATAGATAAATTACAAGCTCTCGTTGACGACGTAATGGATGTCTATAAGCTTGATATGGGAAAGCTCAAGTTTTCTATGACTGATACTGATATTACAAAGCTGATTAATGAAACAATTTCTGAGTTAAGACCACAGACAATTAATAAGAAGATAAATTTTGATGCAGACATACAGGTGAATGGGACAATTTTTTGTGACCCTAACAGAATCGGGCAGGTTCTATCCAATTTAATTAAAAATTCAATAGACTTTGTTCCTGATAATGGCAATGTGAAGATAATTGTGAGGGTCCAAAAAGAAGATGATAACGGTAACGATAATGATAATGATTTCAACATGACTCTCTTTACGGTAGAAGATAATGGCATTGGAATAAACCCACAGAAAGCAGACAAACTCTTTCAGAAGTTTTACCAAATTGATACTGGACCCACTAGGAAACATGCAGGCACGGGACTAGGTTTGGTAATATGTAGAGGCATTATTGAGGATCATGGTGGCAAGATTTGGGTTGATAATACTCATAGAACCGGTGCAGCAATAAAATTTAGCTTACCTGCGAGAGGACAGGAAGACAGGGGGCTAGATACACGAGCATATGAGAGTATTGTTAATAGACGATAACGAAGATATCGCTGAGATGGTTCGTTTATGCCTTGAAAGCGAGAATATTGTCTGTGAGGCAACTCAGGATGGAAAAGCAGGATTACAATCAATAAAAGAAGATAAGTTTGATGCTATACTATTGGATCTTGCAATACCAGAATTCAGTGGATTCGATATTTTCAGAGCATTAAAGGTGGAGGACCTACTAAAGTCCAATAATGTGTTGATATTTACTGCGTCATCTGTAACTGACCAGGAGATAAAGGAATTGTTGTCTTCTGGTGCAAAAGGAGTGCTTAGAAAACCACTATCGATCGATGACTTGATAGAAGCCGTAGAAAGGTTCCGCCAGAATGGTAATGACTAACATACTTGAATATATTATTATTTACTTAGGAGTGGTCATTATATCTAAGCAATTTCGAAATAAGGAGTTGTGTTGCTATTGAGAGCCGATCTAACTCCTACCGATGAAACAAAATCGACAACAACAAAAGTAATTCGTGGAATTATGGAAGTGGTACAGACGGAAATACAGTTTTTCCATAGGACAAGGAACAAAGCAGACACTTATATGAACTACACACGACCCCCTCTAGCCATCGCATTTGAGCCCATAAAGAAAGCCTTTCTTGATGCTAAGAATAGAGGAGTACATCTGAGATATCTCACTGAAATTACAAAAGGTAATCTACCTTATTGTAAAGAATTAATGAAGATAGTTGATGAGTTACGTCATTTAGATGGAATTAAGGGCAACTATATGGTGAGTGAAACTGAATATGTTGCGCCTTTAATTTTGTATGAGCATGATAGAATAGCATCACAAGCAGTATACAGTAACATCGGACAAGTTGTAGAACAGGAGCAATACGTATTTGACAATCTCTGGAACAAGGCAATACTTGCGGCAGAAAGGATCAAAGAGATTGAGGAAGGAAGATCAATCCACTATGAAACGAAGGTATTAACAAACAAGGAAGAGATCGTTGCCAAAATAAAGAACTTCCTTGAGACTTCCAATGAATTGTTGGCTTGTACAGGATCTGGTGGACTGCAATTAGGGTATCGTAGATTCCTAGATTCAGACAAGGAGATACTGGCTAGGTCTAGAAGAGCTGAGCACAAGAGCATCAGATTACTAACTGGACCAATAAACAGAGATATTATAGAATTGGTGAAGATATTCCTGGATTTAGGAGTTCAGATAAGAGAGATCAAGAACATGCCACCAATGAATTTTTCTGTTACGGAAAAAGAGGTACATGCCACTATAGAGAAGATTGAAGGTGGAGAGATAGGTCATAGTGTATTGGTAAGTAATGAGCCAGTATATGTTAACCACTTTCATTCAATGTTTGAAGAGTTATGGAGAAATGGTATTGATGCCAAAACTATAATAGCAAGTATTGAGGATGGTACTGATTTCGGGAATATAGAGGTGATTTCAAACCCCTCTAGAGTAGCCGAACTCTATTTGGATCTTGTGAGAAATGCACAAAACGAAATTATGATAATGTTCCCTACGTCTAATGCTTTTCTTCGCCGGTTCATGATAGGAGCTATACAACTAGCAAAAGAAGCAACAGGCAAACGAAAAGTAAAGGTTAGAATCTTAATGCCCAAGCATAAATCAACCGAACATTTAATGCAAAAATTAACAAAAGAACAAGAAAAACATTGCACCTATGTTCATTCCAAACTTTTTCATGATAATTTTGATGTTAGGAATATCGAGCAGATTATATTGGATAGTCATGCTACGATCCTTGTTGTAGACAACAAGCTTTCACTAGTCATCGAAATAAGAGATGATTCAAAAACAAATTTCAAAGAAGCAATAGGTCTATCTGTATACTCTAACAGTAAAGCCAGCGTTTTGTCTTACCTTTCACTATTGGAGAATTTATGGTTAGAAACTGAGTTATACGACCAGATAAAGGAATCAAGTACTAGACTAGAATTAGCTAATGAACAACTAAGTCAAGTGTCATAGCAAATGTCATTTTAGCACCATCTTCCAAATTGTTTGTCAAGGTACTCGGATACATGGTCTTTTAGTTCTTCAATGTATTGATAGAACCTATTTGCACATACGTCTGACTTTATCTGTTGGTTAACTCTTCTTTCGTTAGGATTCATGTATGGCGCCTTTT
>JBAVTY010000302.1:0-11641 GCA_049696495.1 Candidatus Nitrosopolaris sp. | reverse complement strand
TGTTTTGATTGAAACTTGTAATATATTTTCCATCAACATCCTTCTCTCGTTTAACCCATTTACCATCTTTTTGCTGATGATCTAGGAATGTTAAGATCTGCTCTTTGCTATTGATAGAGGTAAAAGGGTTGCAAAAGAACTTGTCAAGAAATATGAGTAAGGACAACAGATTGGTAATATGGCACTCACTCTTATGGTCCTTCGATCGTATATACTCATAATAGTTCTTTAATATAACTTGATTATCTGCACTCACTAGATCAAGTTTCTTGAGGGTTGTTGAGAGTTTGCCAGGCGTAGGACTCTTAGAGTTTGTCAGAGATATAAGCACTAATACTATTCAAGACTACGTATAGATAGGCACTATTTGTGCAATACGGTAAGTGATAAGATTTGAACGCATATTTAGATGAAGAACTTTGCGACCATGTGAATAGAAAGGAGCTCATGGCTCAGCCATTACAATTTTATCGTAGTAAGAACGTATTATCAGTACTCTATATAATGAATTAGAAGCTACGATTGGTTGATATTGAGAATATTCAACACATTATCCGGTCTGAAGGACAAGGCAACGCCAAGGGATGGCATCTTGAAGATGCTCATTTGTGGTCCTACAGTCTATGATTTTTCTCATCTTGGGCATGCAAGAATACTTCTCTTTTATGACTTAGTGGCAAGATATTTGATGTTAAGTGGAATGCGAACGACAGCAATCTTAAACATTACAGATGTAGATCCCAAGATATCGTTTCGGGCAAAGGAGGAAAGATCATCTGCAGCGGACATTTCTAATAGGTTTATAAATGAACTCTTTATTGATATTCAATCCTTAGGTATCAATACCCTCAGTATTGCCAGGACTTCCGATTACGTAGAAACTGCTAGGAAGCTAATACTGGGGCTTCTTAGTGAGAAACGTGGATACTTTGCTAATGGCAACATATACTTAGATACAAGTTCCCTAGTCTCATACGGGAAGCTCTCACGAATGAGTCGACAGGATCTGGTTAATAGAAGAGTTGACATAGCGCCGGGGAAAAAAAATCCTAGTGATATCCTGCTTTGGAATGGTAGCGATGATTTCGGTCAGAAATATTATGACTCCTTATTAGGAGAAGGAGTCCCATGGTGGCATATGCAGGACTCTTCTGTAGCAATGTCGATCTTTAACGGGATATATGATATCCATGGCGGCGCGACGGAACTAGTATATCCACATCATGAATCCGTTTTGGCACAATTGCGCACGCTAACATCCAATCAACAACCAGTCAAGATATGGAATCACGTAGGATTAGTAAGTATCAACGGCAAAAAAATGTCCAAATCTTTTGGTAACATCATACGAATAAGGGATCTGTTAAGAAAATATGGCTCAAATATTATACGGCTCTATCTCTTTTCGAAGCATTACAGACAACCTTTAGTGTTCTCACAATCTGAGCTTGATAAATTCTATTCGACGGACGAAACAATTGCTAGTGCACTCTGGGAGGACGTTGATACTAAAAACCTTCATTGTAGGACAAGGCTGACCAATGAATTCACTAGTTATATTGAAAATGATGTAAATACGTCTGCAGCCTTAGAATTAATGATAGAAACAGCAAGAAAGCGGGAGTCCATCGCAGATCTGCGGTACATGGTGAGGATTTTTGGACTTGTTTATTGACAAGATTGAGCAGAATGAGGCTGCTATGCTAATAGACATCATATCTCTTGATTTTTAAGCTTCTTGACCTTTGTCTGATCTCACGTGTTATTTGAGTGAATCAAATGAATCGAATTCTTGTCCTCCCGTTTGCACCGAATAGTCTCACTTTAAAAGAGTTCCAGAAATGAATCCATTATAGATCCCATTTTTCAATGAGCTTCCGAGTGCTATTCCTATGGCTACGTGAATTGTGCCAATAGACGGTGGATTATTTCATATTTGAGCTTGGAAATACTTTCACTCCCCTTTTAACAAGATCTGACATGCTTTCTTGTACCGTGTTTCATCCATCGGAGGAATGTCTGCGATTTTAAGATTTTGTTCAATATGCTCTGGTTTTTTTTGACCTATTAGTGGTGCAATGACAGAAGGACTTGAACGAATTATTTGGATTAATTTTGCAACTTGATCGTTTAATCCATCATACTCAGGAATATTCGCTCTAAGTAACTGGCCTTGGAATAATGGAATACTTGTAAATATTCCTATATTCAATTTCGCTGCAGCTTCTAATATATTTAAATTTTTTTCAGTACCGATAGTTTGATTTTTGAGAACTAATGCTTCGTTATAAGCTAGATTGTAAGGAAGTTGAATAAAACGAAAGCCGTGTTCATTGCCTCCAATTTTTTCTGCTAATCTAACTACTTCTTCTAAGGATAGGTATTCCTTGTTATCTGGCCGTACTCTAAAGCATGTCCATGTGGCCATTCCATAATATCGTATCTTGTTATTTGACCGGTACTTCTCGTAAATTTCAAAAACCTTTGCTAACATTTGAGTAAATTCTTCTCTGTTAACATCCTCGTACCAACTCTCAAATGCATTATGTACATAAACCAGATCAATAGTACTCAGATGCATATTAAGTAGTGACTTATCAATACATCTTTCAATATACGCGGGGTTGAGTACATTGTAGCCAGAACTAATATCATCGGGTTTAATGATTCCTGTAGATATGTACATTTTCTGTAGATATTCCATTACATCAATTGCAGGATAATCGCCATCATTTGTTACATAGCCATTCTTGGTACAAATAAATACTTGATCTCTTGAAATAATGCCATCATTTATCAGACTAGACAATCCACGACCTATGCTTTTCTCTGATCTCATTCCTCTGTAATTTATGGCAGTATCTATAACATTCACAGCACCTGATTTGACAGATTGATAGACTGCATTCTCAACAGCTTTGTCATCCTCAGTAGTCATCTGTCCAAGATAAGTTCCAATTCCTATGCTTGATAAGTATAGGTCTTCAAAAACACGAAAATGAGTGGCAGGTTTGCCTTTTTTTTGGATTGCATAATCTACATACTTCTTTGTTCCTTTGGGGGTTGCATAGCCATTCAGGACTTCATATGTCTTGGACATTGATATTAAAATCAATTTATCAGTTAATAAAGTGTCCTAACTAACTGTGTGAATAAAACAGATTCAGATGAGACATTTAAAGTTAAAAAAGGTGTAAGATTAGGCGTTGGATATGCCCTGGGTTGCAAAGGTGGAAAAAAGGTTGGCTGAAAAGCGAAGAAGAGCTTAAGACAATAGAAGAAGATTAACGACTAACACATGACATGAATTGATAGACAGGTTAAAGGAGTGGCTAGAAAGTTGACACGATATGTTGAAATGATGATTATATATGCTCAACAGGATTAAGAGACCGGGAAAAAATCAAAGCTCCTGTGATAGCTGTTGCATCAATCTGTGCGACATCCTTAACATTCAAATCATCTTTCGTCGTAAATACCAGCCAGTACACGTAGATCCTGCATTCCTTATGTTTACTGGGCGGTCTATTCGCTTGTTTTAGCAGTGTTAGTGAAAGAACAATAATAACAACAACTGTGAATGGAACATGCCACAAGATTCTGAGGAATGCAAATTGCAAACTAGTGGTTATAAATAGTAGGCTCGATAGCTAAAAACCTGTTAGTAATCGGATACTGTCTACAACATAGTGTTATTCATACTTCCTATGCAATTGAGCCTTCGCAATATTTAAATCGATAAGAAAAGGTTTATAATATGGATACCTGAACTTAAAAAAAGTCTCATAATGATGATAAAAATGATATACGATACCATAATAAGTAAGAAATTATGGCACATTGAGGCAAGGATTTGATATTTTTGCGTGGAAAACTATTTTGGAAGATTACACTTTTTTTCTGCATGGATTAATTACAGGAACGGACTAGAGTGGGGATCAATTATATAGATATCACTACATGTAGTGGTCGACCTCCTCCTTCCTCCAAACCATGGAAAACATTTGCTAGCAGGGCCGATAAATTTATCCAAAAAACGCAGGAGTATGTTCTACAAGGACTAGATCCCGGCGGCGTTTATCGAGCAATATGGGCTAGGGATGCATCCTACATTCTGAAAGATTGGTTCCTATCAGGTAACATTGAGGGAGTATTGCGGCAGATTCATTTTATGTGGTCTCATCAAATAGAAGCGAAGAAAGAACAGAAGTTAGTTTATGGCAGAGGGTCACCTGAGATGAACTTTTCATCTGAAGTAGCAAATGAGGAAAAACTAAAAGAGTTTGAAGGAGCTCTACCTACCACAATATATCATGATGGTTTCTCTGAAGTCTATGGACAGAATCCAGACATAGATTCTACAGCTTTGATGCTCTCAACGACATCATGGATTTTAACCAGAACTCTGAAAGAAGAGGAAGAACCTCGTCTTAGAGATTTATCAGCACGACCAATAATAGCTGCCGAACATTCCTCAGATTATGTTTCTGCTTTACTATCGAAAGTTGGAATAACAGATCCATCAAAAGTCACAGATTTCGTTATCCCTAAAATGCTCAAAGCGATTTATTATCTGATTAGCCGTGATAAAGACAACGACGGATTATTAGAACAGGATCACAACGAAGACTGGATGGATACAATTCTTAGATCCGGCAAAATAGTTTACAGTCAAGCATGCTGGTTGCTTGCATTAACTGACTTTACTGCTCTTTTGATAAAAGTAGGAAGGGAAGGGGATGCTAAAAAATTAATGACATTAACCATGGAAACAATTCAAGCTGTTGAAGAAAAGTTATGGTCAGACAATGATGGTAGCTATGTTGATATCCAAAAATATCACGATTTTGAAGAGCCATATAGAATGCTAACCCAGGACATATCATTGTACTTGGTTGCAATTACTCAGAACATGATAACGCAGTGGCAAAACAAGAAAGAAGGTGAAATACAAGAGCTTAAGGGTATTCAGCGCGACCATTACGTAAGAGCAATCAGTACATTCAATACGATGAGAAGTAGGCTGTGGAATGAGAATTGGCCTTTAATAACAGAAGTCGAATTAAAAGCTAGTGGTCCTTGGACCTTGAAACCGTATGAGTACCACAATCAGACATTTTGGCCATGGATTTCTGGAATAGAGATGCTGGCAAGAGGTAGATTTAATCGAATTGAAGAATGTAATATTTTACTTTCTAAAATTGCTACGAAAAGACCGCATATACCTGCATTTTATGAGTGGATAAATCCGATTACAGATCAGCCCAATGGCGCATTCCCATTTCGAACAGGAATATCAGCTATAAGGTTAGCTCTTTTCGATATAATTCATACAAATAAATTGTATCCACAATAACGGAGTGGCTAGCTACAAAGCTTTAGTAGTAAATCACTATTGATTTTACAGGCCGATGTGCCTCAGGGTACGAATGTAAGATGTGCGGAAAAAAATTTGGAGACAGCCTGGGCCATACGGAGCGTCACATACTTAAACACCACATGCAAAGAGAAGATTTTTCTATTCCAAAAACAAAAAATAACACTGGTCTTACCTCGTAATAGATAATTCGTTGATACTATAAAAATGATTAAACCACCTTTGTTTCTGGTATCCTCGTTTGCGCTTTTAAAATTACAGCTTCTTCTACTTCCCTTGTCTTTATGACATAGTCAATTATGTTCTTCAGATTTTTCTTATAACTTTGAATCGAGAATTTAGATACACGATTGCTGATTTCGAGACTTCTTGTCAATGTGTTAAAATACTTATAATCGTTAGTTTCATTTAATACGTGTGATATGATAATTGCGGCTTCCTGAATACTGTGATATTGATATTCTGAGGGCACAAATTCAGTACTACCTCCAATTGCAGGTACGATAGGGATCAGTCCTGATGCCATTGCCTCCACTATAGAAATACCAAATGGCTCTCCTGCTAAAGGATGGAAGTAGACCTTTGATCTCTTCATCAAGTCTAACAACCGGTCAAAGCTTGCACCTAGGACTAACTTGACGTAGTGTTGTAATCCATGATTTACTACCATCTTCTCAAGGAACTGAACATATTTGTAATCTAATTCAGTGAAATTTCCTGCAATTATCATTTTTGATTCTTGTACTTTTCCTCTTAAACATTTTTCTTTCAATAGATTTGCTAATATTAGCGCATTTTCAATCCCCTTGTCTGCGCTAAATCTTGATAACACAAGGATTATGTTTTGTTTCTTGTTATATGAAGAATGACAGGGTAACGATGCCTTACGAAATTTATCTATATCTACTGGCGGACTAAGTACGATAGGGGCCACATTATGATACAATTGTTTTATTGCTTTAGCGCTGAAAGCTGAATTTGTAAGGATAGTATTATTATTCATCATCAAATTATATAGAAGGTATGCATTAGCAAATAATTCATCTACGCTTGAGCGAGAGATAAAACCTGTATATTTTTCCAAAAAAATCCTGTAAGTCCCATTTCTTATCTGATACGGTAATAAGGGATAATGGCAGTATGTAATATTAATTTTTGATTTCTTCCCGTTTATAGCCGTAACATTACCATTATGTTTTTCGTAAAATGGCAACAAATCCCCATGTGTGTTCATTACTATGTCATACCTGTCGGTATTCTCGTTAAACAAATCTTCTTCCGTATTCAGAAAGGAGTAGAGACTTGTAAAAAGTAGCTTCCGAATACGATTATTGAGATCTATTCCAAATTGCTTTTGAATCTTAACCATATCTGGCATTGTAAATGTGGCAAGGTCAACATTGAATCCAATTTCGGTTAAAGTTTCTATTGTCGTGGCAGCAAGACGCTCGCTACCACCACCGGCATTTAAGTCATCATGGATTATTAAGATTTCTTTAGTTCTATCTTCGTCAGTGAAGTTTCTTGCTAATATATTATCACCCAATATTTTATTCAACTACTCGCAAAATAATATAACACACACTCTATGCATGTATACTATATATATTCTACATGCTTATTCAATATTTTAGAGATAGTTTTCTCATTCCCCAAATAAACATGAGGAGGTTGTAGACGCATCTCAAACTAAGCTCCTAGTGACTGATTCACTCTTTGACTCTATTTTCTTTTTTGACTTCTGTTGCTGTTCACCTCTACTGCTATTGCTGAAGAAACGTTATACTAGTAGATTAAGAGCTATCCTGCCTACAGTATCAGTGTCAAGAGGTGAATAAAAAATGAAAATGTAAAAACACAACTATATATCCAGCAGCCATAGGATGATTAATCTCTCAAAAGAACTTTCGAAATTTGCTAGGTAGTTCTTCCACAATAAAATTAGCGTTCTTGTCATTTGTACATAATAAAACGGATGATGACAACTATGTTACTCCCGCCTGCGATGTGTATCTCTAACAACTGCCCGCCTTAAGTTTCCGAAATTTCCAGTCCAAGTGTCTGGCCATAGAACTCCGTTTTTTGCACGGCATCTACTGAAAAACTGGAAAATACTTTTGTGACTTTGAACATCTACTCATTCACTTCTGTATCTACTTAGCAGCAAATCCCCATATACCAAAGGTGCTATTCAATTATAGAATCACTTCTATGCCAATTCTCTATCTTCCATCCAAACAATTCACTGTAGAACTTTTTTGATCTTTCGATGTTGTCTCAAGGAATTGCAAAATGAACTATTGTTGCCATACATTAATCTCCACAAAAAACTATTTCAAGTGGTAACCTAGACGATCTAGGCTTTGGTTCCACCATTCCTCCATACCATCTAGCGCTGCAGCCACTTCAGAGCTTGAGGACGACTGCGTGCAATGTAAGTTTTGTCTTACCAGTGTGCTCAGAGAATGTGACGGTATTGAGTACTTCAAGTCGAGCATTGCCACTTTCGTCCTCAAACGCACTACTGCTGACAACGACGGAGAATGAACAAGTCCAACTTCTTGAGACAGAATTTGTACGATTAAGAATAAATATTTTCTCTTACATTTTAATCCAATAATCCTCTTAACAACTGCTATTATCGTAATTGGCGTATCAGTTCTGTGATACCCATACTTGCCTTTGCGTCTTGCGAGCGAGCTACTCTAAATATCGCATTTGAATATCACTGGTTAACATATATAGGACACTTTTTGGTCACTTTATAATGTCGATAAAGGCATGAGACGCACCAAAAACATCGCTTACAAATCTGACGGACACGAGCAAAATTGTGTGTCCAATACTTGCAAGGTGATATGTTTTCATCTTCAAAAACTTCCTGGAAATAGCCTTTCTTGTACAAAATATAAGACCAGTTAATCGAGATTTAATTAGAAAACATATGCTATTTGGTATAGATAGATACATCCTTTAGTTCCACATATACCTGGTAGTTATGAGGTTATCCATGTCTTCATGTTCGTTCAGGCTGTTGCTTTTTTGATGGACATTGCATATTGATACAGAATTCCCAGGGATGTTTTGCAGCATAGATAGTCCTGAATATGGGCCATCGGCATGAAGCACACTTCTTAGCCGTAGTTTGTATTGATCCTTTCTGTGGTAGTGGGGCGGTTGCTTTGCATATACCTGAAGAATAATTAGAACATCCTACGAATCTCTTTTTTGATACCCTTGATCTTATGATTTTGAGAATTCCTTTACTACACACAGGACATGTCCCTACCACTAACTGTTGTTGCTGTTGTTGATTCTGACTAATTATTACTGCTTCAGTTATTTGTTTACCTATCTCAATTTCCTTTTCCTTGAAGGTAATCATTGTTCCTGTCAATTTGGCTATTACATTTTCAATTACAAGAGTACTTCTGACTTTGCCTGATGCAATTTCTTCCAGCTGTTCTTCCATAGATCTAGTAAGGTCGGTAGATACTACGCTTGGTACGTATTTACGCATTGATTGTATTATTTCAAATCCGATCTCCGTAGCCTGAATTCCGCCTCTCCCATTACTGCGGGTAGTCGTAATATAGTTTCTTTTAAAGAGCGTGCTGATAACTTCAGACCTAGTCGCTTTAGTTCCGATCTTTTCTTTTTCCATTTCTTCTAATAAACTAGCTTGATTGAATCTAGGAGGAGGTTGGGTAAATTTTTCATCCATAGTCACAGCAACATTTCTCAATATGTCACCTTCATGAAGTTCTGGTAGTTCACTTCCAATGCTATTAATATATGGTTTGTAAAAATACATCCATCCTTCATAAAGCATTTTCTTTCCATCAGCTTTGAAAATGTGGTTATCCTTTACAAGAATCGCCACTGTGGTATGCTCATTTATTGTTGGGTCTCCAAATGTTGCCAAAAATCTTCGCATTATAAGATCGAATAACTTGAGTTCAATACCAGCTAGCTTATTCTTCGGTTTTTCTCCTGTTGGGTAAATCGCTGGATGTGCTGGATCAGTTTTGTTTCCTTCGTTTGGGGAGAGATGATCTCTTGTAAGCAGGGCCGCAGCAAGGTTAGTATAGGGATAACCAATTTTTGAAAGGTTCGAGATAATTTTCTTATAGTTTATTGAAGTGGGCAGTTTTTGACTAGATGTCCTTGGATAGGAAATCAATGCAGCAATGTATAGCTTCTCTGCAATTGATAGTGTATAGCTTGGGGAGAACCTGAATACTCTATAGGCTTCCTTCTGCAGATCACCCAGGTTGAAAGGAGTGGGGGCTCTGAGTGTTACCTTTTGTTTTTCAATTTTGGTAATCCTACCGTCTTGTTTTTTGCATGCGTTAACTATTGAAGTGGCTTGAGATAATGCGCTTATTTTTTGCTGGTAATAGTGGGTCGTAATTATATGCCCATTTTTCTCAAATTCTCCAGATATAGTCCAATATGGTTCCGGGATGTGTTTTCGGATCTCCATCTCTCTGTCGACCACAAAAGCAAGAGTTGGGCCCTGAACCCTTCCAATTGAAAGATTACAATACCGTTTTCCTTCATTACTGACCTTGAAAGATTGTGTAAGAGCTCTTGAAAGATTAACTCCGTAAATAAAATCGACCATGTGGCGTGATTTACCAGCTTCGGCCAATCCTTTACTTGGTTTTAACAAATTATCGAATGAATTTCTTATTTCTTCATCTGTCAGAGTTGAAAATTTGGCCCTAAGTGAATTTTCATATTTGTTATTACAGGCATATTGCAGAATATTGTAACCAATTACTTCACCCTCCTGATCGTAATCACAGGCATGAACAAACTTTGTAGCTTTTTGGGAAAGCAAGGATATTGACTTTATAATCTGTTCAGATCTTGTAACTTTTTTTGTTAGGATCGGCGCCCACTTTATGTCAAACACGGGATACACACTTCGATTTCTGTTAATATCCACCAATCCGTACAAGTGACCAATGGCAGAGCATACAACAAAGCGTTCATTACGACGGTCAGTTACAGAAAAAACCGGTGATAGCCTACTCCTTTCCATAAAGCTAGAGTTTCCTAGAGCATGTGCTATCCTTCTTGCAGCGTCAGGTTTTTCACAGACTACAAGAGTATAGGGTGATTGAGAAATGCTGGTCATAATTCATCCTACGCTGTATAAATAAATCCATCCCTTCTTATTTAGGAGGTAGACTCAAAATATATCTCCGTGTCAGTATGTAGCATTTAATTCAGCCTTTTTCCATCAATTATGGTATGTGTCCATGGCTGGATCCATGCCCTCCTCCAGAGTGTCACAAAGCGGCCTGTGACAAGATCTCATAAATTCCATGGATGATGACGTAGCTCCGTCCTCGAAAAATTTTCATTCCTATTACAGGGACACAGGATGTACGAAAGCAATATGCTTTTCTCGCGAGCACGGGCGGGACCCAGATGACGGGCCCACCATGGACTAAGAAAAGCTTGCTTTTCTTCCAGTAACGGAGCCCTGAAAAAAGCTACGCGGCTACACACACCCCCACCCCCACTATTTCGGGGTAAAATCGAGGTTTTATGCTATAAAACTATGAAAAACGAGCAAAAAGAGGGGTCAGGAGGGTGTGTGTATCCCCCATGTGCTACTGCCTGTGGAGTATATCTATTGCCCCGTCACCGACTTGCAGTTAGCATTCCGGGATGTTAATGGCATTTCGGCGATGTATACCTGACCGTACTAGAGAGGGTTATTATATGAAGTGTGTGTATCCGCATGTGCTACTGCCTCTGGAGTATATCTATTGCCTGAGTAATGTGTGTTATAAGGTCAAATTTCTGAATGCCATCTGCCTCTACCTGGGAAAAGGGCTTCAATTTCTCGGTTTGCTCGGGTGAGCCGTCCTCCAAGACGGTTCGGACTCGATCAATGGTAGAGGCTGATACGCCAACCTGGCTTCTTCCTCTTCCTCCTCTTCGTCCTCTGGCAGGTAACCCGAGTCATCATCATCCTCGGTGATGCCTTGTGCGTCCGCGGACGCACTGCGCATAACGGAGTTATTATCCATATCTTCTTGCTCGCCTTTCTCTTTAGTCCAGCGAACGGCAGCCGCTGTTCCCGCTGTTTGGCGAGTAAACTGTTTTCGCCTTTCTAGGGCAATTTGCCTGGAAAGTTTTTCCATTCTCAGAGCAATCTCTGCTTTTTGGTATTCGTCTAGATGTCTGCGGTGAATGTTGACGTCAACTACGTATTTCAGCTCCTCCAAGGGCTTGCCTGTGAAG
>JBAVTY010000301.1:0-3286 GCA_049696495.1 Candidatus Nitrosopolaris sp. | reverse complement strand
ATTTCTGAATCTACCGAGAAGATGATTGAGACGCTCCGGAGGAAGAACAACCATAACCATGTGTCATAAGAATAACTACTTTCTTACAGCTTGATATTATCATAGCCAATGGACCATCTTGTAAAAGTAGATAGACATGGTTTAATCAGGAAAACGCAAACAGTCAGGTAAGTAATATTGCTCTGAGCATAGAGTTAGACTTTAAAGAAAGGCATAGCTATATTTCATATATGCGAAATCAGAGTGTTGTTTTGCTTGTTGTGATAATCACTCTGTCGGGTTTCTGGTTATTATCAGTATCTTCCCTACGACGAGCTCATGCAGATATACTTACAAATGCAGTAACTCAAAGGATTGGAAATTATAATATATATATGAAAACAGTTCCTCCCAATCCAATTGCTGGACAGAATACACAAATTTTATTTGAAATCAGTACAGTTAATGGAGAACAGATGATAGATCAACCCATTGCAATTAATATATCTAAAGAAGGGATTAGAGAACAAACAACACATCCGGTATTTGTTCCATATGGTCACTATACACATGAATTTGTTTTTAAACAACCTGGCATATACGCATTAGATATTAGCATACTTAATGACCCTGACACTGACGAGAACATAACCTTTACTTTCCCTGTCCGAATATATGACCCATTTGGGGAATACTTTGCTTTTTCTCCCTCTTCCTCCTCTTCATTGCCTATAGGTTATATCGTTTTAATGATTACTGCAGCATCAGCAGCAGTAATTGTAGTAGTTTCAATAAAAATAAGAAATAAAGAAAAGAGAAGAAGAGCTTTTCATCATAGTGGAACGGCATAGAACGGAACACGGATAATTAGTTGTGCGTAGAATCATCATCGGATGTTGCTGATTAATAAAACTGTCTGCTGTCTCGTTATAGGCGAGTAAACCGTCAGATTAACACCACCGACTAAACATAAGTGGAGATATTGTTACAATTCTAATGATGTGTACGCGTACCAATACCTGATTGAAAATTGATATAATTCAGTACGATATGGCTTACATGCTATGAAGCATTATCCTATACCAGTATCAGTCTTTTTCACAAAATTGTAGCAGACATGTACAAAGTTTTATCGAATCGAAAAAATGCAAATTTGACAAGACACGTGACTTATGAAGCAATCAATAATTATCATAGTTTCCCTGTCCCCACAGCTACCAGAAATGATCGAACAAAAAAACCAACAACAATCGATATGTTCTTTGTCTCCTGGCTTTATTGATTCTAGCAACAAGTGTATTGTCTTTGTATTTGGGTTATAAACAACGATCATATAAGCCTTGGTGTAATATCATCTAAAGATTTATGATATAAGAAATACTTGTCTAATTTTACTACGATTTCATATTCGCTTGTTCGCCATGCAATAAAAATTATGAATAGTTATCATATAGTAGAATAATCATTTGTCCCTTTAGATATCAACTAGCAATGGAGTAAATTGATACTTCTATTTAAAAAAAATGATTACAAATACTAGTACAGAATACGCCGTACAATAAATACCGAATTTCCTAGCGTTTTCTAGATGAAACCAATTATCGTTGTATCAGATGTAATAAGGATAATAATAGTAGTTAAACTCTGCAGCATACAAAATAATACCAACAAAATTTATGCACCAGATTACAAAGCTCTGGTCGACGGATGTACTTCCATATGAAAAGGTGCAGGACAACATCAAATGATCAGATTAAAGAATCATCTCATAGGAAGAGCAATAGCCATATCTGCGATAACAATAATCATATTTTCAGTTGCAGTTATGAGTATAAGTTCATATACCAAATTAAGCGTTGATGGATTTAGTAGCGTAACACCCCAACCTCAACCTCCATCACAAAACACTCCTACTGCTGATAATAAAACAATCCAAACTAACCTCAATATCCCAGTACAGATAAACCTAACAGCTAAAACTCCCCCTACTGTTAATGATATTCATATTCAAACCAACATGAACACACCTATAGAAATCACTTTAACTGGAACTGACTCAATCCCAAGAGATGTATTAAAATTCTCGGTAGTAAATCTCCCACAACATGGGAACCTGACTCATAGTATCAATCCTAACAGTGTGCTTTATACTCCAGATGCAGGATTCTCAGGCACTGATAGCTTTACTTACAAGGCTACTGATAGTCAGGGACTAGACAATAGTAAGCTTGCAACAGTAATTATGACAGTTAATGGATCATCTGACGACAGTAACAATTTAGTAGATCCGTTTGGAATAAAGGAAATCTATCCTACAAAAGCTGGCGGAGAACAATGGTTCATGAACATGAGTGACATCACTCACGATCCTAGAACATCATTTACGGCATCTAATCCAGATTTAACAAGAAACCCGGACGGAAGCTGGAAGGTATCGTCCACCGAAGTACGCTTTAATGTATTTCCTTCTTCGGGTTATCATCATGAATTAATCACTACTCTCAATCAGCAACAGCTGGAAACAAAAGGCCATATGCAATCGCCCAACGATTGGAAAGATGTAGAGATAACTGGATATCTAAAGTTAAATAAGCAAGGCGGAGATATCCGGGGTAATTCGGGTGCTTTGGTTGGTGGACATTTCACATTATATGCAAGAGGAGGAAAGCACATAGGATTCGGAGCATCTCAGGGTGGTTGCGAAGCAACTTCATATCATGCAGACTGGGCTTATGACGGAACTACTAGATTTGCCAAAGAACAGTGGCATGTATCATATGTGTTTACGCCATATAAATCCGCTACAGACCCTATAATAGATAAGTGGGTTGGATTTAAGATGATAATTTATAACATACAACAAAATGGAACAACAGCTGTAGAGATGGAGATTTGGGTTGATCCGAATAATAATGGAAATTGGGTTAAAGCAAATGATTTTGTAGATTCAGGCGGATGGGGAAAAGCTGGAGGAGAATGCGGAGGTGCACCAGATCAGATAATAAGTTGGGGAGGTCCAATTGTCACATACAGATGGGACAATTCGCCGGACGTAGATATCAAGGATTTTAGTGTAAGAGAAATTCAAGCTCCTCAATAAATCAATAATAATCTCCATTTATCTCCTTACATATGCAAGATAAAATATCGCGGGGCGCCAACTCGACAATCAGATTGCAATAGACTTATTTTATTCATTTTTCTATCACTTTTTTGCTCAATAATTCTGTATTACAGATTAATTTAACCTTGGTGTACTACATCTTGCACAACTAAGAACTGACGGTTTTCTGTGAGCTGCGGCAGA
>JBAVTY010000300.1:0-3598 GCA_049696495.1 Candidatus Nitrosopolaris sp. | reverse complement strand
TCAGCCACCGCACGTACGAACTTTTTACTCCCATAACATTTTACAAATATTGCACCCTTGCTCTTGTCCATAGCGTCTCTCACCATGTCATATTTCTCCTTTGGTATGATAAATTCAGATTCAGAAGTTGGGATCTCGTCAGGAGTTCGCATTGGCGTGTGCTTAGGAGCCCCACTTAGTTCGATGACTTTCTCCTCTAACTCAGGAAAACTCGGACAGTCTTGCCAGACATATTTATCCGGCGAATGCGACAGGTCATGTTCATCCTCCAGGAGTTTGTCGATATAATTGTCCTGAGCTGTTAACTGGAGAATCAATTCACTATTACTAGACTCTGCCAGGTTACAGCGTACCCCCAGCTCTCTGTTCTCATCTTCCAATTTCTTTGTCCTGTTATCTTCAATCAAACAATTTTCGCAAACAGGTGATTTATCCCTAGGTCCTGGGAACATTGAATCTTCTCCTGTCGTATGCACATCAATCGATTGTGATGAAGTATGCAGTGCTGACATGGAACCGGGCTCGGATGCATTGGTATTAGTATTTGCGTTCTGCTCGGTTCTTCCTTGCTCCGACGACCACGATTTTGTTCCAGTTTTCGGATCCGGACTCCAATCTGATTTTTGAGGGTCAGCAGGATTTGACTGCTGATTACTGGTGACAGACTCAGCCGGTTCTTTGAGCTCTGGGATATCATGTTTATTAGATGTTATCTGCTGACCATTGCTACCAACTGTAATCGTTTGTTCTTGTGGAGATTTGGTTCCAGTTTTCGGATCCGGATTCAGGTTACTCTTTCCTTTACGTCTTTGTGCCTGAGTCTGATTTTTGTATTTATCGTCAAGGTAACTGTAAATCTGGCTTCTTGATAATTCTTCACAGTTACGTAGCTCATGAACGATTTCAGCGGCTATATGGTCTACAGGACGTCCTAATCGTTCAAGCTCACATGCTAGATCTCGAATAACCTGCCTCTTGCTCTTGAGAAGCCCATTGAGATTTTTCTTGGCCCGGTCAAAACATGCTGATATCTCCTCGTCTCGCCTAATGGCGCCAGTCTCCGACTCATTTTCATCTGCACTATTCTCGACCTTGCGCTCGTAGACCGCTGCTTCACATTCTGAGTCTTCTGCTGCATGATGCCCCTCCTCCGTGGTCTTCTGTGTGTCAGTGTCATCGTCCCTTCGTACACCTGTATACACGTACACGTCCCTACGTACACTCAGACTGTTTGCACATCCAGTCCTGCCGGTCAGACGGCATATGTTCTAGGTTGCGCCACACATCGGCGAAAAGTCTAATGTATTTTGCTATGGATTCCTCATCAAATTCACCTGCTTTGGCAAGTGCCTGCTTTAACCCTTCAATAGTACTATATGGTTCACCAGTATACAGGCATAGGTACACAGGTAAAAGCCTGTAACATAATCATGACTGAGTTGTCGAATGATTGTAGCATACCATCTTTGATTGTGTGCCGTACTTTTTGCAGACAGTATCGGCAATAATCAGAAACTCCAAATTATCATCATGACGTACGGTGGAAAATATTATCTCATGTGCACATTTCATAACATTATCGAGGTTCCAGGAAGGTGAAGTAAAGAATCTGTTTATGCTGCTTTGACACTTTGTTTCATCAACAGTATCCCTCATGCTCTTAACATCATGCTCTTTACAGCCACTCATAATCAATCCAAACATCACACTCCGGAAGTTCTCAAATTGGGGTTTGGACAAAACATTTCTGAATCTACCGAGGAGACGCTCCGGAGGAAGAACAACCATAACCATGTGTCATAAGAATAACTATTGATTCATTTAGACCGGTCTCTTTAATACCTTATGAGAATTCTGCTATTGGCATAAATAATCTATTTTATCCTTCAGATTGGCAAAAATCTGAAAGGCAAACTCGCATTTCTTTTTATCCTCCTGTAGAGGCTATTAACAATAGCACAGATTCAGTAAGTATTCAGCAAGTACGCAGGATTCATAATTTCGGGCAAAGCCTCGAAGACATTGTTGGTAGTGCTACCAATAGTTATAAACAATATATTCCTAGTTTTGACCTTGAAGATTCTAACCTGACTAACGTAGACGGGCACCGTGCGTATGAGATAGAATATACATACAAAAATGTAAACTTTCAAAAGCAGTATAAGGAGATTCAGTTGTTTACAATAGTCGGTAATTTTGAATATAAAATCTCTTATATTGAAGGAGCAGATAATTATTATAATTATTTGGATGCTATGAAAGAGTTGCTTACTTCGTTAAGAATTCATCCAAATGGTGCCAAAGACCGATCAATCTGGGATAAAAATGGCCAATCGTCCAAATGGTATCGCTATTGATCCTACGACAGATACCATGTATGTAGCTAATGGAGATTCTAATACAGTCTCTGTTATGAATACTAAAACAAACAGGATATTGAGTAACATCTCTGTAGGAGACACACCTAATGATGTCGAAATTAATACAGTTGACAATGTTCTGTACGTGGCTAATATTCATTCTAACACAGTCTCTGTTATTGACACATTGACAAATAAGGTTATATCCAACACTCAAGTGGGCGTTTCTCCGGCCACCATAAGTGAAGATCCCAATGATGAGTTTCTATTTACGACTAATAGAGATTCTGGCACAGTATCTATCATTAAGACAGAAAATTATGAATCGATTCGGAATATTACGGTAGGTATCTCGCCAATTGGTGTGGCAGTTAATGCGATTACTCATACCTTATATGTTGTTAACAGTGGATCTAATAATATTTCAATAATAAATTATTATTCGAAGACCGGCCATCTATTTTCGCTATCTGAAGCCAAATCTAAAACCATAAGGGTAGGTGAGACTCCATATGCCATAGTTATCAATGCAGTTACAAATACGATATATGTTAGTAATGCGGGTGCCAACACGATTAGTGTGATAGATGGTAAAACAAACAGTGTAGTTAAAACCATTCCAGTAGGTATGGCGCCAATACATTTAGCTGTCAATCCAGTTGCAAATATGATATATGTTGCTAACAATCATGATAATACAGTTTCTGTAATAGATGGTAATACAAATAATGTTGTGAAAAATGTGATAGTAGGTTACTATCCTTATGGGATAGCCATTAACCCAAATACTAACTTAGCTGACTGTTTGCGTTTTCCTGATTAAACCATGTCTATCTACTTTTACAAGATGGTTCATTGGCTATGATAATATCAAGCTGTAAGAATGACATCCATGGTGACTTGTAGAATCTAGCCTAACTAACTAATGTTTCAATCATTCTGGTACGCCCCTCGACAATCGAACTGACTATTGAAATCTATTACGGATTAAGTTAAATAAAATGAACATTATAGTATGCTGATGAAGGCAGCTATTTTTGAAAAACCAGGTCTAGAGAATTTAAAGATAAATCATGATGTAGAATTACCAAAAATAACAGATCATGACGTGTTGATAAGAGTTAAGATGGCAGGTGTAAATCCAGTAGATCATATTACAGTAAGTGGTACAGCGGAGATTAAGCCATTACCCCACATACCCGGGGCGGAGACAAGCGGAGTGGTAGAAGAAGTTGGAG